>JADFGU010000266.1 GCA_022567535.1 Planctomycetota bacterium
CGCGGCGCGTCGTTGCCACACCATCGTTTCGGTCGCCGACGCCATGACCGAACAGTATCTCGGCCGAAAGATCGGCACGCCCGCGCAATACACCACCGTCCGCAGCGGGATCGAGACCGAAGCATTCCTGAACGCGACAGCACCCGAGAACCGCGCTCGCATTCGACGCGAACTGAACCTCGATGAGAACGATTTCGTCATCGGCACCGTGGCACGGCTCGCGGAACTCAAGGGGCACGACGATCTCCTCGACGCGCTCGGCGACGACCTGCGCGCCAATCCCCATTGGAAACTGCTCTGGGTCGGCGACGGGTGGTGGAAGGACCGCCTGCTCGGGCGTGTTTCGTCACTCGGCCTTGAAAAGCAGGTCATCACAACCGGACTCGTCCCGCCCGAGCGGGTGCCGGACATGATCGCGGCCATGGACATCCTGGTTCACCCGAGCTATCGCGAGGGGCTGCCGCGCACGGTGGTGCAGGCATTGCTGTGCGGCGTCTGCCCGGTCGCGTACGAAGTGGACGGCACGGGCGAGGTCTGTCAGGACATGGTCACGGGCCGACTCGTGCCGCCCGGCGACACACAGAGGCTGGGCGATGCCATCCGCTGGGCCGCGGAACACCGCGACGAACGGGAAGTGATGGCGAAACATGGACAGGCCGTGTGCCGAAACATCTACAGCGCGGAGACGATGGTCCAGGAACTGGAGAAGGTGTATGCCGATGCACTCGGGCGTGCGTAGCTGGTTGGTGCGCTTTTGCGTGGCTGCGGTGCTGGGGCTGAGCGCGCACACTGCCGGGTCGCAACTGCTCGACTTCGGCGCCGGCGCGCCCGAGCCCGGCACGGGGCACGCGGCGCTTGCGCTCGCGGCGACACTCACCGGGCAGGCCAATGACATCGCCGATGGGCGTCACGCCGGGGAGATATCGAGTGTCGATGCGGCGCGGATCGCGGTTCGCCAACTCGCCGCGGCAATGCTCACGCAGGGCGAGTACGCCGGGGCGGACGGGTCGGCCCGCATCGTCGCGGCACGGCGGATCGCCGGGCGTCTGGATCGCATCGACGCGTTTCTCGAAGCCGCGGACGCACAGACGCCCGAGATCGTCCGAGCACAGGCGGTGCACGCCGCAGCCGACATCCCCGAGCTCGCCCCCGGGCTGGACCGCATGTTGCGCAACGTCTTCGCGGCGTGCACGCGGTCGGCCTCGACGATGCCGGATCAGATCGCATGGACCCCGGAGACGCCGGCTGTCCAACCAAGGCTCGACGCCGAGATCGCCCGGTGGGAGCGCGAGGAATCGCTCAGCCCGGGGGCGCTGCAGGCGCTGCGATCGCTTGAATTGCGGCTGATCGAGCTTGAACGGTGGCCCGCCTATCGCCGATCCATCGACGCTGTGCGCGCCCAGGTGCGTGAGGCCGGCCTGTGCCTCGCTTTCGATCGGCGGTGGCTGGGCGACGAGGCTGCGGACGCCCTTATCGCGCGGTTTGACAGCGCGCTGGTGCTCGCGGCCGACCCGAGCGCCACCGACGCCGCCCGCGCACAGCTGCGCACCGTCGCGCTGCTTGCCGTCCTCGCGCCGGCTGTAGAGTCGTTTACGTCCGGCCTGAGCGCCCGGACGGCTCGCGATTCGCTTCGCGAGACGATCATCGGGCGTGGGTGGAGCCCGGCGGACGAGGAGCGATCCATCGCGCTCCTGGCGCGAGCGGTCCGGCAGATCCAGCGCGGCGAGCAATTCAGCGACGACACCGCTGTCATCCGTCAACTGCGCCCGGCGTGGCGAGTCTTTGCGCTGCAGCGTCGCGAGGCGCAGGACGCGCTGAGCGGCGCGTTCTCGCTGATGCTCGCAGCGCCGGGGGCCGAGACCGACCCGGCTGTTCTGGCAGCGCTGGACGCGCACGCGAGGACGATCGACGATCTGGACGCCATGGTGGCGGCGAGCGCGGTCATGTCGCGGCCCGAGTCCTCGCCGACTTCGCCGCGCCTGCCGGTGACGCCCAGGCCCGTGAGCCCGCGTCCGCGCGCACCGATCGCGTCGGCCCGGTGGCAGCGACC
>JADFGU010000067.1 GCA_022567535.1 Planctomycetota bacterium
GCGGCGATGTCCGCCTCGACGTCGAGGTGACGTCCAACCGCGGCGACTGTCTCGCCCATGTCGGTCTCGCCCGCGAGATTGCCGCGTGCGGCGGGATCGGGCTCAAACGCGATACGCTCGATGAGCCGACCCGAACCGGCGACGCCGCCGACTCGCTCACACTGCACAATCAGTGCCCCGACGCCTGCCCGCTCTTCACCGCGCAGGTCATCCGGGGCGTCTCGGTCGGCCCGAGCCCGGAGTGGCTGGTGACACTGCTCGAAGCCGTCGGCCAACGCTCGATCAACAACGTCGTCGATGTCACCAACTTCGTGACGCTGCACCTCGGCCAGCCGGCACACGTCTTCGACTTGCATAAGCTTGCCGGCAACGCCCTGGTCATCCGGTTCGCGCGGGACGGCGAGAGGCTGACAACGCTGGACGGAAAGGATCGCCTGCTGAGCCCGTCGGACCTGGTGGTCGCCGACGCGGAACGCGCGCAGTCACTGGCGGGCATCATCGGCGGCTTCGACTCCCAGGTCGCTGATGGCACGACCGACGTCGTCCTCGAGGCCGCGTGCTGGGATCCCGTCACCATTCGCACCACCGTCCGGCGCCTGAACATCCGCACCGACGCCAGCCACCGGTTCGAGCGCGGCGTGGACGCGCGGACCGTCGAGTTCCCGGCCCGGTTCGCGGCCGCGATGATCGTCGAGCTGGCCGGTGGTGAGCTACTCGGCGGCTCCGACGACGGCATCCTCGCCCAGGGTCCACCGCAGAGCGATCCGATCGTCATTGATCTACGGCCCTCGCGCTGCCGGGCCATCATCGAGGTGGACGACGAGCGCCGAAGGGCCGAGCCCACCCTGCGCCCCAGCGTTCTGCCGAGCCTGCTGGCGTGCCGAAAGGCGAACCAGGACGCGCGCGTCAGCGTGCCCGGCGGCGTGCGCCTGTTCGAGACCGCGGCTGTCTTCGCCCAGACCAAGGGTGGCCGGAGCCGCGAACAGCAGATGCTCACGATGCTCATGGACGTGCCCGGCGTCGGGGCCGGCAGGCGCGCCGCGCCGGAACACGTGCAGCACGCGGTCCGGCTTCTCCGCGGCGCGATCGAATCGCTGGTGCGCGGGCTGGCCGGGCCGGACACGCGCCTTGCCTTTGCCGTTGCGGCGCCCACCCGCGCCTGCTGGGACCAGCACGTCTTCGCCGCGGTCCATCTCAAAGATGGCGCCATCGGGGAGCTCGGGCTGATCGCCGACGAGACGACCCGCGCCTACGACCTCGCCGTGCCCATGGTCGGCGCCGAGCTGTCGCTCGATGTCCTGCTGGAACTGCGCCCGTCACGAGCGCGGGTGCGCGACCTGCCGGCGTTTCCCGGGATCGAACGCGACCTCTCGGTCGTCGTGCCCGACTCGGTGGCGTGGGAGGATGTCCGCCGAACAGTGCACGAGGCCGGCGTGGATCGGCTCGACGAGGTGAGCTTCGTCGGCGTCTACCGCGGCCAGCAGGTGCCCGCCGGACGCAAGTCGCTCACACTCCGCCTCAGCTTCAGGGACCCCGCCCGCACGCTCCAGCACGACCAGGTGGACCCGCAGGTGGCGGTGGTCGTGGCGGCGCTCGAGTCGTTGTTCGACGCCAAGCTCCGGGCGTGATCGCCCGCCTGAACGTGAGCACGCAGCCCGCCCCACCGGCACCGACGGTCAGATCCAGGCCCGAATCACTGCCCGAGCCATCCCCAGCTTACTCACATCAGAACCAGTGTATTAGGGATACAATAGGTATATCGGGGTCCGATTCCGCTCTGTGTTTGTGCTTTGTTGCTAATTTTGGCCCGCCCGGACCAGTACGGACCGCTCTTCCCGTATCATCACGACTGAAGGCTGATGCGAGAGCCAGGCCGTGGCACTGGAGGCCCCAACCATGACGACTGCCGCAACCGAACCGGACGCGAGCGAGACGGCCGAGAAGGCTACGGATCGTCCCATCGTCTACGTCAACGGCAAGATGCTCCCGAAGAGCCAGGCGGCGATCAACGTCTTCGACCACGGCCTGCTGTACGGCGACGGGATCTTCGAGGGCATCCGGATCTACGGCGGCAAGATATTCAAGTGCCGCAGCCACATCGAACGCCTCTGGCGCTGCGCCGAACGCACACGCCTGGTCATTCCCGTCTCGCCCACCGAGATGATCCGAATCATGCGCGAGTGCGTCCGGGCGAACGAGATCGTGGACGGCTACATCCGCCTGGTCATCACACGCGGCGTCGGAAACCTCGGGCTCAACCCCTTCACCTGCCCGACCGCGGGCGTGATCTGCATCGCCGATCAGATCCGACTCTTCCCCCCCGAGTTGTATACCAAGGGCATGAAGGTGATCGTCGCCGAGCGACCGCGCATCCCCGTGCAGTGCCTCGATCCGCGCATCAAGAGCCTGAACTATCTGAACAACATCCTCGCCAAGGTCGAGGCCATCGACAAGGGTCTGCTCGAAGTCGTCATGCTCAACACCGACGGCTACGTCGCGGAAGGGTCCGGCGACAACGTGTTCTTCGTCAAGAACGGCACGGTCGTCACACCGCCGCCCGAGGCCGGCATCCTTGAGGGCATCACCCGACAGTTCGTCCTGGAAACGCTCTGCCCGCAGCTGGGTATCGCGGCGGAACAGCGCCTGTTCAAGCTGGACGAGCTGTTCGGCGCCGACGAGGTGTTCCTGACGGGCACCGCGGCGGAGATCATCGCGGTCACACAGATCGACAGCCACGTCATCAGCCCCGGCGAGGGCCCGATCACCAGCCAGCTCCGCACGCTGTTCCGCGACGTGGTCACCTCGGACGACCTGCCGGAGGATTGACCCGCTCGCACAATCAGCGCGGCTTCGATCAACGAGGCGCGACCGCACCCGCCCGGACGCCGAGTCTGAGCCCGCCGCGGGCGAAGGCTCGGATCGTGCGCGTCGTCAGAGATATCCGAGCCTTCGCGGACTCAGACTCGGCGTCCCGTGCATATCTCAATCAGACATCCGATATGAGGGCGCATCGCGCCGGTCGCGGCATCGGAGATACGCTTGGGCGTGCCGACCTTTCTGGACCAGCTCGCGGGCGGACGGGTGATGCTGGCGGTCGCGTCGCCCGCCGAGGCCCGGGCCGTCCTCAGACCCTTTGACGCCGACCCTTCATTCGCGGACCGCCCATGGGCGATCCACCGGCTCAGCGACGACTGCGACCTGGTGGTGACGGGGGTCGGGAAGACCAACGCGGCCGGCGCGGTGGCGTCACTCGCCGACGGGTCGGTTCACGCCGGCGTGGTCACCCTGGGCGTGGCCGGGTCGCTCCCCCCCTCGCACGCCGCCATCGGGACGCTCATAGTGGCGCTCGAAAGCGTCTACGCCGACGAGGGCATGATCACGCCGGACGGGTTCTCGGACTGCCCGTCGATGGGCCTGGCGCTGGGCCCGTTCGAGGGCGTCGCCCTGACGCATGACCGGGCCTGGATCGACGCACTCCTGGCTCATGCCGATCGCACCGGCCGCATCGCGACCGTCTCGACCTGCTCGGGAACCGACGCGTCGGCTGCAGAGATAGTTCGGCGCACGGGCGCCATCGCCGAGTCGATGGAGGGCGCGGCTGTGGCACATGTCGCCGCCCGCCTCGCACTGCGCTCCGCCGAGATCCGCGCCATCAGCAACACCACCGGGGATCGGCCCAGCCAGGTGTGGGATCTGTCCGCGGCGCTCGCGTCACTCGAAGGGTTCGTCGCCGACGCGTTCGTCCGATAGCCCGTCGCCCACCCCGGAGTCTGCGCCGGTCGTCGCGGATGCGCCAGTTCCAGCGATCGCAGGGGTCGTTCACGCGCCCGCGTCACCGCGACAGACTCACACACCGCGTCCGAAGGGCCGATGTTCTCCCGAGGCGACCCCGCGTCAGAGTTCATACGGGCGGTTGGTCATGCGAGGAGGCGCGCAATCATGCGACTCGGCGGACTTTCCAAACTCAACGCGTTGACCGGCGGCAGGGGCAGGAGCTCCTCTGTCCCGCCCATTGGCGTGGATTTCGGCGTGGCGTCCATGAAGGTGCTCCAGATCGGCTCGGGCGCCAAGCCCGCCCTCGTCGCCGCCGCCGAACTCGAAACCCCCGAGGATTTCCGAAGCGATCACGCCACGCGGCTGGTATTTCAACTTGAGGCGCTCCCGCAGCTGATTGCCAAGGGCGGATTCAAGGGCAACCGGCTGGTCGCGGCGATTCCCGCCGCACAGACGCTCTGCAAGCCGCTCCGCGTCCAGAGAAGCGACGGCATCTCCCTCAACGCGCTGGTCCAGGGCGCCCTGGCCGTGCAACTCGGGTGTGATCTCGATCAGATCGTCTACCGCTTCGTCGAGGTCGGCGAGGCGCCCGGTGAGAGCGGCGGATCTCGCACCGAGGTCATCTGCTTCGCCACCTCTCGACGCCTCGTCGATCGCATCATCCAGGGGTGTCGGGTCGCCAAGCTCGAACCCGTAGGGATCCAGAACCAGTACGCGGCCAACGCCTGGGCGCTCAAGGCCGTCCACGCCGACGAGGGCGCCAGCCTCTGCATCGATCTCGGATCAGGCTCCACCAAGATCGTCATCACGCACGATAACCGCATCGTGTTCGCCAAGAACATCGATGTCGGCGGCATGCACCTGGACAGCACCATCGCTCGCCAACTCGACGTGGGGCTCGCCGAGGCCCACGCCCGCCGACTCCAGATGGACGAGCTGGTCGGCAACTCCGCGCCCTCCCACCGTGCGGATGTGCTGGCCGACGAGGCAGCCGAATCCGGCAGCGGCTTCGCCCTTCTCTCCGCGGCGCTGCGGCGCGATGGCGTCGAGGCCGACGACACGCGATCCACCGTGACCGAAGTGGATCCCGGCGGCGGGATCGACCTGGGCGAACCCCTCGAGATCCTGACCGATGAGATCGGGATGTGCCTTCGCTACCACCAATCCGTGTTCTCCGATCATCGAATCGAGCAGGCGATGTTCGTGGGCGGCGAGTCGTCGCACACCGCGTTGTGCCAGCACGTGGCCAAGGCCATCCGCATCCCCGCCAAGGTCGTCAACCCGCTCGCGTGCATTACGCGGACGGGCGCCGAGCCGACCGGCGGTGTGGACACCGGCGAGCCGTTGCCCGGATGGAGCGTCGCGCTCGGACTGTGCGTGAGTCCCACAGACCTGTAACTCGGAGCGAACTCGAATGAAGAATCCATTCTCGTCCAATCAGCATCACTACGACGGGAGCTTCCTCCCGGAGGATTACGTCGCACGCCGGGCTGAGGTCCGCGCGAACTTCTTTTCGCTCACTCTGTTCGGCATCGTCGTCTTCTCGATCGTCGCCGCCTTCTTCGTCTCCAACCGACAGTGGACCACGATCAAAGTCCAACGGGAGATCGTCACCGCCGAGTTCTCGCGCGCCAAGCGGGAAATCGACCAACTCCAGGAGCTGGAGCGACAGAAAGCGGAGATGCTCGAGAAGGCTGAGATCACCACGTCGCTCATCGAACGTGTCCCGCGCTCGGTCCTCCTGTCACAGCTCGTCTCGCGCATGCCCGAGGAGATCACACTGCTGGATCTCAAGCTGGAGAACAAGAAAATCAAGCCCCAGGCCGGCGCGCCCAGGCCCAACCAGGTCACGCGCGGCACGCTGACGCGAGGCTCGGGCAACCCCGCCCAGACCAAGCCCAAGCTCGTCGCGACCAAGTACACCTACACGATCACGATCAAGGGCGTGACCAGCAAGAACGAATACATCACCGATTATCTCTCGTCGCTGAACGCGTGCGATCTCCTGAGCGCGGTCAACATCAAACACATCAAGGAAAAGAAGATGGACGACGTGGTGATGCGCGAGTTCGAGATCACCGCCATCATCCGCCACGACGCCGACGCACGATCGGTTAAACCGCCCGAGCAGCTCCGCCAGGGCTCCGAGGCGATCAAGACCAAACGGCTCTCAAACGCCGCAGGCAAGGAGAAGTGACATGAGATTTGGCGCCAGAGAATGCTTCCTGCTCCTGCTCATTCTCTCCCTCCCGGTGACGAGCTATCTGCTGGTCTTCCGCCCGCAGAACCGCGAGATCGAGAAGACGCGCAGCGAGATCGCCAGCAAGCAGGAAATCCTCACCAAGCTCCGCAAAGAAACCAATCGGAGCGAGGATCTGCGCCGGGCCAACGATGAGATCCGAAAGAACATCGAGTCCATCGAGGCCAGGCTGCCCACGAACAAGGAGATCGATTCGATCATCCGTCAGGTGACCGATCTGGCCGTGGAATCGGGTCTGGCCGCCCCGCTCGTCTCAACCGAAAAGCCCGAGCGGGCCGCCATGTACATGGAGCAGCCCATCAACATGACGATCACGGGAGACTTCATCGGGTTCTACGACTTCCTTCGCAAGCTCGAGCATCTCTCGCGCATCACGCGGATTCACTCCATGCGCATCCAGCGCTCGGACAAGGTGAACGGCCACATGCGTGCCGACTTCAGGCTCAGCATCTATTACGAACAGCAAGGGAGCAGTTGATGAGTTACGATGAAGAACAGGGCCTGGCCAAGAGCACCAGCGACATCGTCGCGCAGGACGCCTTCAGCGAAGACGCCAACTCGGGCAACTCGGTGCTGGCCGCGATGGGCGGCGGGGGTGGTGGCGGCTCCGAGGACGACTTCTACGAAGATGAATTCGTCCCCTCCTCCAAACGACGATTCTCCACCCAGACCATCATCATCGCTCTGATCGCCGTGGTCGGTGGCGGGCTGATCTGGGGCATGCGCTGGTACGAGATACAGCAGGGCATGAAGATGAAGTTCAATGATACCGCCGTGCTCCCCGACGCTTCCGCACGCCTCACGCTTACTCGCGAGCAGGAACGCGTCCTCGCCGCACTGCAGGCCAGCGCCGAGGAGCGACAGATCAACGCCGTTGCGATCCATAAAAACCCCTTCGTGATGGAAGGCGCCGCCGAGCCCGTAGCAGCGGGACCAACCCAGCCGGTCGGCCCGGACATCAATGGTCTCACGCGCGACTATATGAAACGGTTCGAGGCGCTGAATGTGACCAGCGTCGTCTCCACCGGCGCCGTCCCCGTCGCCGTCATCAGCGGGCGCGTCGTTCAGGTCGGCAGCATCCTCGACGACATATTCAAGGTGCGCGAGATCGCCATGCACGAGACCAGCAACCACATGTACGTCAAGATCGAGCTCGTGCGCTTCAACCCTGCGGTGGACGGCACGGAGCTCTTCCTCAGCATGACAAAGCGTGATTGATCTGCTCACAGGCGGACACGGGAGGCCGGAATTGGGCGATCACAATCTTGACGACCTGCTCGGCGAGCTGGGCGAAACTTCCCACGAGCCAGACGACGCCCCCGTCGATCCCGCACTGGGCGCGATCACAAAGGCCTCCACCGACATCTACGCGCCGGGAAAGTCCAGGACCGTCTCTCCCGAGGCCATGGGCGACCTCGGACGCTTCCTCGTCGAACGCGAGGCCATCACCCCAAAGCAGCTCACCGACGCCGAGCAGGTGGTCAAGCGGTCACCAGGCAAACGCCTCACCGACATCCTCATCGAGCAGGACGCGGACGAGGTCGCGGTGCAGCGTGGCGTGGCGGACTTCGTCGGCGTCCCGTTCGAGCTGATCGATCTTGACCGCGGGCTCGACGGCGGGTTCGACGGCCGGATGCTCCAGCGCCTCGGCGTCGAATTCTGCAACTCCCACACCGTCCTGCCCCTGCGAATGGAGGGCGCCAGGGCCGTCGTCGGTGCCACGAGTCCCGACGATGTCTTCCTCGTCGATGAGATCCGCCAGCGGCTGGGCGTGCGCTCCGTGAAGCTCGTGCTGGTGACAGGCCACGGCGTGCGCACCGCTCTGGAGTCCGTCGGCGCCGCCAGCGCCGGCGATCGACAGCAGGCCGACCTCTCCGACATCCTCTCGGACGTCGAAGAGGGCGACGTCGAGGTCGAGCAGTCCTCCGATCAGGCCGTCGATCTCGAGCAGGCCGCCGGTGAATCGCCCGTCATCCGCTACGTCAACTTCATCATCCAGAACGCTGTCAAGGAGGGCGCCTCGGACATCCACATCGAGCCCGCCGACAGAAAACTCAAAGTACGCTTCCGCATCGACGGCGCGTTGTTCGAGATGATGAACCCGCCGGCCTCCATGGCCGCCGCCATCACCAGCCGCATCAAGATCATGGCCAACCTCGACATCTCTGAGCGACGCATCCCGCAGGACGGCCGCATCCGATGCACCGTCCAGGGCCGAAAGCTCGACCTGCGCGTCTCGACCATGCCCTCCGGGTACGGCGAAAAGACCGTCATGCGTATCCTCGACACCAAGTCCATCAACGTCGAACTCGACAAGCTCGGCTTCTCCGAGGACCAGCTCCACATCTGGAGCCAGGTCATCAAGAGCCCGCACGGGATCGTGCTCGTCACCGGCCCGACCGGATCCGGCAAGACCACTACGCTCTACGCCTCCCTGCGCCAGCTCGACAAGAACACGCTCAACATCACCACCGTCGAGGATCCGGTCGAGTACCACCTCGACGGGATCACCCAGACCCAGACCCACGAGAAGATCGGGATGACCTTCGCCAAGATCCTCAAGTCGCTGCTCAGGCAGGATCCCGACATCATCATGATCGGCGAGATCCGCGACCTCGAGACCGCGGTCACCGCGATCCAGGCCGCACTCACCGGCCACCTCGTCCTCTCCACCCTCCACACCAACGACGCACCCTCCTCCATCACTCGCCTGGTGAACATCGGCCTCGAGCCGTTCCTCATCGGGGCCGCTATCAACGGCGTGCTGGCGCAACGACTCGTGCGACGCATCTGCGCCAACTGCCGCGCCGACCAGAAGCCCACAGAGGAGATGGCCGAGTTCCTCGAAATGCAGGGGCTGGACCCCACCTCGATCTACATGGGCGCCGGGTGCAACAAGTGCCGGAACACCGGCTACTCCGGCCGCGTCGGCATCTACGAGATGCTCCCCATCGACGACCAGATCCGCGACGTGATCTGCCGAAACCCCAACGTCTCCGAGTTCCGACGCCTCTGCATCGAGCGCGGCATGGTCTCGCTCCGGGCGGACGGCATGCGCAAGGTCTCCGACGGGCTCACCACCGCCCAGGAGGTCATCCGCGTCACCGAAGCCAACACCTGACCCGTGTCGCCACCCCTCCCGCGTTTGGGGTACGCTCTGGGCACACCTTCGCCCGCTGGAGAGCCCCCATGAGTGACGCCTGCGCCGGGACCGATGCGATCCAATCCGTCCTGCGCGAGGACCGCAGGTTCGACCCGCCCGACGCCCACTCGCTCGGGTTCGACCGATGGCACGTCGCCTCCCTCGACGACTACCGGGCCATGCACGCCCGATCGATCAACGACCCCGAGGGCTTCTGGAGTCAGGTCGCGCGCGAGCTGCACTGGTTCCAGCCATGGTCCACGGTCCTCGAGTGGTCGCCCCCGGACGCCCGGTGGTTCGTGGGGGCCACCACCAACCTGTGCTACAACTGCGTCGATCGGCAGGTGGACGCCGGCCACGGTGATGACGCCGCCCTGATCTGGGAGGGCGAGCCCATGCCCGACCAGGGCCCCGAGGTTCGACGCCTCACCTACGCGGACCTCCAGCGGGAGACGGCGCGGTTCGGCAACGTGCTCAAGTCGCTCGGCGTGCGCAAGGGCGATGTCGTCACGATCTACATGGGCATGGTGCCCGAGTTGGCCATCGCCATGCTCGCCTGCGCACGCATCGGCGCCGTTCACTCGATCATCTTCGGCGGTTTCAGCTCCCACGCCATCGTGGATCGCGTCCGAGACGCCAAGAGCAAGGTCGTCGTCACCTGCGACGGCGGGTGGCGCCGGGGCAAGGTGCTGCCGCTCAAGGCCAACGTGGACGACGCCTGCGACGAGCTGGCCGGGACGCCCGACGCCATCGAGCACGTCGTCGTCGTCAAGCGCTGCGGCGGGCAAACCGCCTGGGTTGAGGGACGCGACCGGTGGTGGGCGGAGCTGATGGACGCCGCCTCGGACGACTGCCCCTGCCGACCGATGGATTCCGAGGACATGCTGTTTCTCCTGTACACCTCCGGCTCGACGGGCAAGCCCAAGGGGATCGTGCACACCACCGGCGGCTACATGGTCTACACCTACCTGACGAGCAAGCTCGTCTTCAACCTGATCCCCGACGCCGGGCAGGTGTTCTGGTGCACGGCCGACATCGGGTGGGTCACGGGGCACTCGTACATCGAGTACGGTCTGCTGCCCAACCGCTTGCCCA
>JADFGU010000068.1 GCA_022567535.1 Planctomycetota bacterium
CTTTGATCACTACCGGGAACACGGTAGATTTCCTCAATCTAACGTGCCCTTCAGCTACTTTACTGCACACGTTACTTCTTTGCTCGGTACGATCCTGAACGCCTCTCGCCTAGTGCAAAGAGTTCAAGCGGAAGGACATGATGTTGTCGGCGGTGCTGAGCGCGTCGGCGTACGGCGCGACGCCGCTGGCGGAGGTGACGGCCGAGACTGCGCTGGCGCTGTACCGGGTCAACGCGCTGGCGCCATTGCTGCTGTGCAAGTGGCTGAGCCCGCTCCTGGCCGAGTCGGCGCTGGAGGCGGGCGGGTCGATTGTGGCGATGGCGGACATGCACGCGATGGGTCGGCCTCGGGTGGGGTTCAGCGCGTACTCGATGTCCAAGGCGGCGCTGGTGGAGATGGTGCGTTCGCTGGCGCGCGAGCTGGCGCCCGGGGTGCGGGTGAACGGGATCGCACCGGGCGTGGTGGCGTGGCCCGAGGAGGGCGTCGAGTCGCAGGAGCGGGCGCAGCAGCGCTACCTGTCGCGGGTGCCGCTGGGGCGGGCGGGTACGCCCGAGGATGCGGCGGAGATGGTCCGATGGCTGGTGCTGGACGCGGGGTATGTGACAGGCGAGGTGATCCGTCTTGACGGCGGGCGCTGGCTGGCGTGAGTTCAGCGTCCGGCGTCGGCGAGGCGCTGGACCAGCTTGGCCGCGGCGTCGCTGCCGAGTAGCTGCGCCCGGCGAGCGTAGGTGATCGCCTCGTCGGGCCGAGCCGCGCGATCGAACCAGATCGCGGCTTCGAGGGCGAACTCGGCGTCGTCGGGCAGAGCGTCTGAGGCGCTGCCGTACATGCGGGCGGCGTCGATCGGTCGGCTGAGCATCCCGTAGCACTCTGCGCGGTTGCGCAGGATCGGCCTGGAGTTGCGGTCGGCGGGGGGCAGTGAGTTCAAGATCAGCAGTGCGCGTCTGGCGTCGCCGGTGCGCTTGAGCCCGCGGGCCTGGATGACCTTCCACGCGGTTTTGTTCGGCTCGAGGCGCCGGGCGTGGGCGATCTGTTCGAGCGAGACGTCGGTCTTGTTCAGGCGCAGGTAGATCTCGGCCAGCGTGCCGTAGATCGTGGCGTTGTATGGATCGAGGGGCCTGACGCGGATGAGGGCGGCGGCGGCCTTGTCGTACTCGCCCTGGGCCAGCTGGACCTGCGCCAGGAAGAGGCCGTAGACGGGCTGATTGGGGTCGACGGATTGTGCGGCGCTGAAGTGTGCCTCGGCCAGTCCCAGCTCGCCCATGCGGTGGGCCAGTGTCCCGGCGGTGAACTCGAGGTCGGCGTCGCGCGGGCCGATGCGCAGCGCTTCGGTATACTGGTGGTAGGAGGCGTCGAGCTGATCGCTCATCAGGAGGGTCTCGGCGTATGCGATGCGCAGCTGCTGATCCTGGGGGTGCTCGCGCACGGCTTGTGCGAGGACGATCTCGGCTTTGGTCAGATCCCCTTGCTGTACGTAGTCGCGTGCGGCGTCGAGGAGTGCGTCGACGACGGCGGCGTTTTGGTCGAAGGTCGCCTCGGCGGTGGGCGCGGGCGTAGTGGCGGCCCTCCACACGAAGCCCGCGGTCGCCAGAAGGCTGACCAGCAGTGCCAGGATAAGCAGCATCGCGGGCGTGTGTGACGGCGGCGGCCGGGTCGCCGGGTCGCCAGCCGAGGGCGTCGTCGTCCGCCGAAGCTGTCCGCTGAGCGGGACGAACCGCGAGGGCATCTCGTCAAAGGTCCTGGGTTTGCGTTGGCGGGAGAACATGCCGTAACTGTATCGGCCCGGCTAGACTGCGGCCTTATGACGAATCCGGGCCCGCGTGCCCAAAGAATCCCTGAGAAAGCGGGCGATCTGCCCACGCAATACACAGCGTCGGAGCACGAGGGACGGATCTGGGCGCTGTGGGAGCGTGCCGGGGCGTTCGCGGCGGACCCGGCGCGTGTGGTGAGCGGTGGGGCCAGGCCGTATTGCGTCCTGATGCCGCCGGCCAACGTCACGGACCGGCTTCATATCGGACACGCACTCAACGGCACACTGCAGGACGTGCTGGTGCGGGCGCACCGGATGATGGGGTTCGAGACGCTGTGGCTGCCGGGGACGGACCACGCGGGGATCGCGACCCAGACGCGGGTGGAGAAGCGGCTGCTGGAGGAGGAGGGGAAGGGCCGACACGAGTACGGGCGTGAGGCGTTCGTGGCCCGGGTGCAGTCGTTCAAGGACCAGTACGAGGCGACGATCACCGAGCAGCTCAAGCGGATGGGGGCGTCGGCGGACTGGGACCGTCGGCGTTTTACGATGGACGAGGTGTGCGCGCGGGCGGTGCGCGAGGCGTTCTTTCGGCTGTTCAAGGACGGGCTCATCTATCGCGGCAAGCGTCTGGTGAACTGGGACCCGGTGACACAGACCGCGCTGGCGGACGACGAGGTCGAAGACCGCGAGGTGGACGGGAAGTTCTACTACCTGCGGTACCCGCTGGCGCACCCGCGCGACGGCGACAACGAGCCGACGCCGGTGACATGGTCCGAGCTGGCCGCCCGGGGCTACCCGCGTGCGGAGGAGATGGCCGAGGACGAGCGCGCGTGGGTGACGATCGCGACCACGAGGCCCGAGACGTACCTGGGCGACACGGCGGTGGCGGTGAATCCGGCGGACCCGCGTGCGCCGGCGCTGCGCACGCTGTGCGTCGAGCTGCCCGTGATCGGGCGTGTGATCCCGATCGTGGAAGACGAGTACGTGGTGATGGCGGACCCGGAGTCGAGCGACGCCAGGGCGCGGTACGCGACCGGGTTCCTGAAGGTGACGCCCGCGCACGATCCGAACGACTGGGAGATCGGTCAACGGCACGCACTGAAGGTGATCAACGTGATGGGGCCCGACGCGTCGATCTCCGACAGGCACGGGTGGGACGATCCGGAGGAACTCAGGGGTGGGGCGGTGTTCGTGGGGCTGTCGCGCGAGGACGCGCGGGTGAAGGTGGTCCAGGAGTTCAGGGCCCGCGGGCTGGTCGAGGCCATCAAGCCGTACAGGCACAGCGTCGGGCACTCGTACCGCTCGCACGCGGCGATCGAGCCGTACCTGTCGGACCAGTGGTACGTGAAGGTGACGGACGATCGACTCTCCGGCGAGGCCTTGCGTGCGATGGCGGACGAGCAGTACGAGTACGACCCGGAGATCCCGTTCCCGAAACGGAGCGATGGTCGCCCGGGCCGAATGGACGCGAAACTGCGCTTCCACCCGTCGCGGTACGCGCGGACGTTCCAGCTGTGGCACGAGAATCTGCGCGACTGGTGCATCAGCCGGCAGCTGTGGTGGGGGCATCGGATTCCGGTGTGGGGTGCGGCTGCGCAGACGCTCGGGAGCGCGGAATCACGCGATCGGCTCGAAGACATGGTGGCCGAGAGGCTCAGCGCCGGCACGCTGGCGCGTTGGCGGCGCGACGTGGGCGAATCTCACGATGCGTTCACGAGTGGCGAGCACCTGGAAGAGTCCTTCCTGTGCTTCCGCGACGATCCGACGCCGGACGAGGAGCGGATCCTGCACGAGTGCGGGTACGAGCAGGATCCGGACGTGCTCGACACCTGGTTCAGCTCGGCGCTGTGGCCGATCTCGACCATGGGGTGGCCGGACGAGGAGTCGGAATTGCTCGGGGCGTTCAACCCGTCGAATGCTTTGTGCACAGCCCGTGAGATCATCACGCTGTGGGTGTCCCGGATGGTGATGTTCAACCGGTATTTTCGCGAGGGCGACCTGCCGTTCACGGACGTGTTCATCCACGCGCTGGTGATGGACGGGCGGGGTCGAAAGATGTCCAAGAGCATCGGGAACGGTGTGGACCCATTGGACATCATCGCCAGCCACGGCGCCGACGCGATGCGGTACACGCTGTGCAAGATGACGACGCACACGCAGGACATCCGCCTGCCGGTGGAGCGGGACACGCGGACGGGGCGCAACACGAGCCCGAAGTTCGACGAGGGTCGGAACTTCTGCACCAAGCTGTGGAACGCGGGTCGGCTGACGGTGATGCTGTGCGCGCGGGGTGATGCGCCGGGCGGGCCCGTCAAGCCGGTCGAACCCGCGACGCTGCCGCTGGTGGACCGCTGGATGCTGTCGCGGCTGGCGCGCACGGCGAGGTCGATCACGCGGAGCATCGAGCGCTTCGAGTTCAGCCCGTACGCGCAATCGCTGTACGATCTGCTGTGGCGGGACTTCTGCGACTGGTACCTCGAGGCGATCAAGCCGACCATCGAGGGCAACCCTTCGCAGCGGGCGGTGCTGCGGGCCACGTTCGACACGATCCTGCGGCTGCTGCACCCGTTGACGCCGTTCGTGACCGAGGCGCTGTTTGAGCACGTTTCGCGGATCGAGGCGGGGTCGGTGCGTGGCGTCGAGTTGCCCGAGCCGTGCGCGTGCGGGCTGCTGTGCCGGGCGGGTTGGCCGCGCGTGAGCGAGACGCTGATCGACGATGATGCCGAGTCGCACTTCGAGCACCTGCGCGGACTCGTCGAGGAGATCCGCACGATCCGGGCGCAGCACGGGGTGAAGCCGAGCAAGCGGATCACGCTGCACGCCGGCGCGGCCGCGGCCGAGACCATCGGTCGGGGCGACGGGCTGGTGGAGACGACGTGCGGGCTGGAACACGTGACGACGGACGAGCCGGCGGGGGCGTCGGTCGCGTTCACGTACGCCGGCGTTGACTTCCATGTGTCGGGGTTGGCCGACGAGATGGACGTGTCGGCGGAGCGCGAGCGTCTGGGGGGAGCGATCGCCGAGTACGAGCATCGGATCACCACCCTGACGGCGCGTCTGGACAACCCGTCGTACGTGACCAAGGCGCCCGGGCACCTCGTGGAGCAGACGCGGCGCGAGCTGGTCGAGGCGGAGACCGAGCTTGATCAGGTGCGGTCGCGGTTCGCGGGGCTGCCGGCGTGAAGGGGCGCCGCCGCGGGCGCGTCCTGTGGGCGGGGTGTGCAGCGTTCGTGGGCGGGTGCGCGGTGCAGACGTTGCCGACGGTCTCGCCGACGGTGGTGAGCGAGCGCGGGGCGGGATCGGTCGTGCTCTCGGTCCAGGACTGGTCGTACGCGGGCCGACCGGGGCAGATCGTGCGCACGGAGCACTACCGGATCTTCACGACAGCGACGGATCGCCGGCTGGGGCGTCAGATCCCGGCGTTCCTGGAGCTGGCGCTCGGTCAGTACACGTCGGCGCTGGCGGACCTGCCGAAGCCTCCGATGAAGCTGGACACCTTTGTGCTCGACTCTCGCTGGCAGTGGTCGCGTATGACGAAGCAGTTGATGGGCGAGCGCGCCGGGCTGTACCTTCGCATCGGGCGCGGCGGGTACGCGGCCCAGGGACGTGCGGTGCTGTACGACATCGGGCCGCGCGACACGCTCTCGATCGCGGCCCACGAGGGGTGGCATCAGTTCACGCAGCTGACGTTCCGTTCGCGGCTGCCGGTGTGGCTGGAGGAGGGCGTCGCGACGTACATGGAGGGGTTCCGAACGGACCCGGGCGACCCGGCGGGCAAGCGGATGCTGCCGTGGGCCAACGTCGAGCGGTTCGACCAGCTGCGCAGTGCGCACGCGCGCGGACGTACGCTGCCCTTGGGCCAGTTGCTGGTCGCTGCGCCCGAATCGCTGATCGAGGTGACGACGCAGGGAACATTGACGTACTACGCGCAGGTGTGGGCCCTGACGCATTTCCTGCGCGAGGGGGCCCAGGGGCGGTACCGGGAGGGGCTCCGTCGGCTGCTGATCGACGCGGCGGAGGGGCGCGTGGCGCGAGCGGTGCGGGCGCGGCTCGGGCCGGAGTCGGTGCGGCGCATCGCGGCCGAGGACGGGCCGAGGCTGGTGTTTCTGGCTTATTTCAACGAGGATCTGGCCGAGGCAGAGCGGGAGTTTGAAGCGTTCATGTCGCGACTGGTTCGCACGGGAGCGCGCGACCTGATCGTGCAGGGCGAGAGCCCGGTGGGGGCGGAGATTGATCGCGGGCAAGGGGGCTGATTCAGTTCGTGGCCAAGCCCATGCCGGGCGAGGGCTCGACGCCCATGTACGCGAGCGAGCGCTCGACGACCCGGCGCACGATGGGGCCGGCGACGTGGGAACCGTAGTAGCGGTTGGCGCGCACCAGGGCCGGGCCGGGGTCGTCGATGATGACGATGACGATGATGCGCGGCTCGTCGGCGGGTGCTCCGGCGATGAAGCTGGTGGTGTACTGGTGCTGGAAGTAGCCCTGGTATCCGGGCGGGGCGCGCGTGCCCTTGGGCGGAGCGCCCAGCGGGATCCGGGCGGTGCCGGACTTTCCGAACAGCGTGTAGCTGAACGGCTGGTCGTCGTAGTGGAAGGTGCGGATGGTCTGGTCGAGGCGTCGCCCGACCTCGAGCATGGCGTCACGCGTCAAGCGCGCGACCTCAGGTGAGAGCACGCGGATGTCGCGGGGCCGAGGGGAATCGGGCGATGCGACCAGGTCGAGGCGTTCCGGGATAGTGCCGGCGCGGTCTCCGGGGCGCGCGAAGGCGGCGTAGGCGCGGACCATCTGCACGGGCGTGACGGCGACCTCGTACCCGAAGCTGACCGAGGTCTGGGTCCATTGGGTCCAGTCGCCAAGGCGGGTGACGATGCCAGCCGTCTCGCCGGGCAGACCGATGCCGGTCTTTCGGCCGAAGCCGAACCGTCGAACCGCGTCGTGGAGCTGCCGGAAGTCGGCACGTGCGGCGACCTTGCTCATGCCGATGTTCGAGGACTTGACGAGCACGTCGAACCAGGTGAGCTGTTCGTGGTTGTTGACGTCCTCGACGCGCCGGCCGTAGGGCGTGCGCCAGGCGCCGCTGTGGGTTTTTATCAACTCGTTCGGGTCAGCCAGGTCGAGGTCGGTGATGGAGGCCCAGACGATGGCCTTGAAGGTGGAGCCGGGCTCGTAGACGTCCTCGACGCAGCGGTTGCGCGCCAGCGCCGGGTGGATGTCGCGGGCGGGGTCGGGCCTGAGCGTGATGTAGCGCTGGCGAAGGCTCTGGGCCGAGCGTCGGCGCGGGCTGTCGCGATCCTCCCACTGGAAGGGCACAGCGTCCGGGAGATCGCGGACGACATCGACCATGGCGAGGATCTGGCCGGAGTCTGGATCGAGCATGACCAGCCGGCCGCCGGCGGCGTCGGCGCGCTCGACGCCGCGATTCAGCTCGTCGGCGGCGATGCGCTGCAGCTCGATGTCGATTGAGAGTTGCACGTCTCGGCCGGGATCGGCGGGCACGTAATCGCCGACTTCGATCCAGAGAGGCCGACCGTAGGCGTCGCGGACGTAGCGCACGCGCCCGTCGATGCCGACGAGTGTGTCGTCCATGAGCAATTCCGCGCCGAGCAGCCCGCCGCCGTCGAAGCCGACCTTGCCCACGATCGACGCGGCGAGGTGTGCGGCGGTGTATTCGCGTACGGTGGCTCGTTCCAGGTGGACGCCGGGCGCGTCGATCGCCCGCACAGCTGCGATCTGCTCGTCGCTGAGCACGCCGCTCACGCGGACATATCGTCGCAGGGCGGGCGTCGGGTCGGGCGGCTCGTGCGGTGGCGGTTGGTTCGAGCGGGCGAAGCGGGCTCTGATGATGTTGATCAGCTCGGCCCGCACCTGGGCGTCGGTCTTGGGGCCGATGGTCAGGGCCGAGCCTCGCGCGTCCAGGATGCGCCGGTTGTGGGAGATGGCGTCGGCGATGCGCCGGCCGATGGGGCCGGGGTCGCGGTCGACGATCCGGGCCAGCTCGACGATGACCTCGTCCGGCGGATCGGGCAGTCGGAGTGGGTCGACGAACGCGCGGGAGCCAAACCGGGTCGAGGCGAGGAGTCTGCCGCGGCGGTCGACGACATCGCCTCGGAGTGCGGGGACGATCTGGCCGGCGGAGTGATCGCCGACGTAGGTCATCAGGCGCGGATCCGGGGCCAGCTGGAGTTGTACGACGCGCGCGACCACGACCCCGAGCAGGAGCGAGATCATCAGGATCATCCCGACGCCGCAGCGATCGATCCTCGTGCCGATCGCACGGTTCACTCGTTGGCTCCCAAGGCGAGATCGCGGGGCCGGTCGTTGGGGAAGTGCGATGTGTATCGGCTCAGGAGCGGCACGGTGGGGCCGAGGTGTTCAGCCATCTCGGCGACACCCTCGGGTGAGACCCTGACCGCGATGTGGGCGCGAAGCGAGGCGAGGCGAGCGTCGGCGCGAAGGATTCGGAGCCTGGCGGCGGCCAACTCGTGGGCGGCCTGGGCGCGCTGGTGACGGGCCACCAGCAGTCCGAAACCGGTTGCGCCCACGGCCACGATGACCAGGACGATCTTGATAAACATCGATCGATCGGACGGCGCGAGCATGTGTGAGCCCCTGGGGCGTCAGCCGGCGGGGAGCAGTATGACCATGCCCGAGCGCACGTCGTCGGCGTCGTGCAGGCGGTCCTTGTTGAGCGCCAGGATCTCGCCCTGGCGCCGGATGGTGCCCAGCTCGTTCTGAGCGATGACGCTGAGACAATCACCCGGCTGGATCTGGTACTTGCGGAGCTTGCGATCCGGCTCGATCGGTTTGGGGGCGGGCTGACTGGGCGCGGGCTCGTCGGGCTCGAACAGCGGGCTGGCGAAGGTCGCGCCGGGGCCGAGCACGACGCTCGGGTGCGGGATCTGCAGGCGCACGCCGGCGCGGACCCACCCGTTCTGCTTGACGCGGCTGGTGTTGTGTGCGGCGAGTTTGGGCCAAACCGTGCCCGTGCCGTAGAAACGCTCGCACAGTTGGTACAGGTTGTCGTTGGGCTGCACGGTGTACCAGGCGGGGTCGGGCGTGGGGGCCAGGGGGTCAATGATTGTGGGCTGGGTCGTGTGTTGCTGGACGGGCACGAGCTCCACGCCGTGCGACGCAGCCACTTCGAGGATCGACGGGACGGCGGCTTGCTGTGGTTCGGCTTGGGCGGTTGACGCGGAGGGCTGTTGGATCGCCTCGAAGTCGGCATCGAGGATCCTGGTGAGGGGATCATGAGTGAAGCCGACGCGCTGGGTCGTCACGGGCCCGTCGTGCGTCGAAGGCGCAGGTTGGCCCTGCGCGGACGGCGGGTTGTCGGCCGAGGAAATCGCGTAGGCGCTGTGCGGGACGGTGCCGACCAGTGTGGGCAGCGTGCCCTCGCGTTCGGCGATGCCGTCGACGCGCGCCACGCGCCCCTGCGAGAGGTGGTCGGTGAGGAGTATCCCGACCAGGAGTGTGAGTGAGAAACCGACGATGAGTGCGAGTTTTTGTTCTCGGGTCAAGGTGAGTGATCCTTGCGAGGCGTGCATGGGCTTCGGCAGCGGGCCGATCCCGCAGCCGACCGACAGCTTGTTCAGCCGCGGTGCGCCTCCAGCGCCCGAGATCTGATCCGGCTTTTCAGCCGATCCCCGATTCCCCGCGCAGGCGGATCGCGCGCAGCTTTGCGGGTCGAGCACGCACATTTCGTGCCAGCTCGTCCGGGCCGGCGCGAACCGGCCTGCGCGTGAGCGCCGATGCTAGACCGCGTTCCACGAGGTCCGCGAACACCCGCTTGACCGGACGGTCTTCGAGCGAGTGGAAGCTGATCATGGCGATCCTGGCGCCCGGTGCGAGCCAGGTCGCCTCGCCGGCGTTCAGGCGCCGGGCGGCGCGCGCGATCGATCGGAGCAGCGCCTCGATGCTGCCGATCTCGTCATTGACGGCGATGCGGAGGGCCTGGAATGTGCGCGTTGCACCATCGATCGCTCGATTCCGGCCCGTTGGACCAACGATCGATCGCACGATCGCGGCGAATTGGGCCGTCGAGGTGATCGGCTCGTGTGCGCGGACAGCGACAAGTTTCCGGGCGATGGCGCGGGCGTTGCGCTCCTGGCCGTAGCGCCGGATGAGATCGGCCAATTCCGGCTCGGAGAGCGTGCGGACAAGCTCCGCGGCGGTGATGGGCGAGGAGGGGTCCATACGCATGTCGAGCGGGCCGTCGCGCTTGAACGAGAAACCGCGGGCCGGATCATCGACCTGCGTTGAGGCGAAGCCGAAGTCCGCGAGCAGCAGGTCGATGGGTTCGTCGGCCAGGTGGGTTGGGAGCTGGGCGAAGGAAGCATGGATTATCCGGACGTTGACGCCGCTGGTGGCGGCCCGCACAGCCGAGGCGGCGCGGTCAAGGCTCGTAGCGTCCAGGTCGTTGAGCACGACGGCGCCGTCGGGTTCGAGGTGGGTTGCGACGGCGGCGGCGTGGCCGCCCAGCCCGGCGGTGGCGTCGGCGGAC
>JADFGU010000069.1 GCA_022567535.1 Planctomycetota bacterium
CCGATGGGCGCCAACATCACCAGGGCCGATGCCGACGGTGACGGGCCCGATCGCAACCCGCCGGCGCGATCCGGTCTTGAGTTGTGCATCGTCGCGTCGGACCCGGCCCGCAAGCGGCTGGACCTGGCGATCGACACGATCAGCCGCCTGCGGTCGATGGGCTACGCCGCAACGCTTACCCACGTCGGCCCGACAACCGCGCGCGCCCTCCGCGAGCCGTTCGTCCGCTGCGTGGGTCGGCTGCGCCTGTCACAACCCGACCACCGACGCCGATACGCGGGCATCCTCGCCTCGTCGCACCTGATGCTGCTGCCCTCGATCGCCGAGACGTACGGCATCGCGCCCTGTGAGGCGGCGCACTTCGCAGTGCCCAGCATTGTCAGCGATGTCGGCGGCCTGCCCACCGTCGTCGAGCACAACCGCACCGGGCTGGTCATGCCCGTCAGCGCCGCCGCCGCCGATTATGCCCGGGCGATCGACGCGCTGGTCGGCGATGCGGCCCGATACAGCCGGATGTGCGCCGCCGCCGAAGAGCGAGCCGCACGCGTCCTCAACTGGCAGAGCTGGGCGCAGCAGATCACCGAGCATCTGCGGCGGGCGGTGGCCGAGCGACGCGGCGGCGAGCGCGTCCAATCGGGCCAGGCGTCTTGGTCCACCCCCCTCTGCGCGGACCCGCGCTAGCCCGAGTCCCCCGGCGTGCCCCTCCCTGCATCGCCGGATAGCAAGACGAAACCCGGTCTTCGCCGTGCGCGGCGACGATCAGCACTGTGTAGGCGCTCACTATCTTCGAACATGCTCCGGCCACGGGCTGCTCGCAGGCAGGATCCTTGGGACGACGAATCTTTGTTCGAGATCGCTGCAATCTCTCGACGATCGGTTCGTTGTCCATGAGCCGGCTCGAGCCCGATGTGCGCAACGAGAAGGATGACAGACGACGATCGACAGAAACAGGAGAACGGCTCATGAGTGCACGATTCATTCCAAGATCGATCCTGGCGGGAGTGATCGGAGGCGTATTGGGTGGAGGCGATGGGCTCGGATGTGCGAGTCAAGCCCGTGCCCAGTCCATGACCGCAGCCACGTACAATGTCCAGGTTGCGGGCTTTGGCGGTGGGCTCGACGAGTGGATCAACACGCGCCGACATCTGGTCTTCGAGTCGATCGTCGCCAATCAACCTGATTTTATGGGGTTTCAGGAGGCCTTTGCCCGAGCTTCCAACAGCCAGGGAGTGACCCAACAGTCGGCGCTCGGGCAGCTCTTTGAAGGCACACAGTGGCGGTACTTTTCCTGGGAGGCGCAGAACGTCTTCAACATGAACCCGTTCATCGTGAACACCGATCGATTTCTGCCCGTGGACTCCGGATCCACGACCATCGATATTGAACAGTTCCTGGGGCCTCAGGGATGGCAGGAGTTCTTTGATCTGCACACGTTTTTTCACGGCGACCCGAACACCGGCCGCGCACATTTCCTGGGACCGGAGCGCTACCTGAACTGGGTCGTGGCTGATGATATCGTGGGCGGCGGCAGAGTCGCGTTTCTCACGAGTCACTACGAAACATTCATCGGTGTGAATCGTAGAGGCCCGGAATACGATGTATTATTCGCACGCTTTTCAGAAATCGTAAACGCCTCGTTCGGGTACCTCTCGCGTGAGATCGTCGCCCAGGCCGAGCTGCTCGAGAGCACCTGGGGAGACCTCGAAGTGATCGTCGGCGGCGATTTCGAGACACCAGATCCGGAGCTTCCCGCACAGAAAGAGTTCACGAACGCGGGTTACGTCGAAACGTGGCGTTTCATCAACGGTGGTGGTCGCCGGCCGACACAGGGGATTGACAACCTGTTCGTCACACCCGAGGGACTCACCATCAACGGTTCTCACTATGATCAGGCGCCGTACACCAACGGCGCATCGGATCACAAGCCACTCTACGCCAACGTAACCCAGTCCAGTTCCCTCTGCTACCCCGACTGCGACGGCAGCGGGATCCTCGACATCTTCGATTTCCTCTGCTTCCAGAACAGCTTCGTCAGCGGCGAGCCCTACGCCTGCCACTGCGATCCCGACCCGGCCTGCGACATCTTCGACTTCCTGTGCTTCCAGAACGCGTTTGTGGGTGGGTGTCCGTAAGGGGGGAAGCGACGAAGCGACGGAGCGACGAAGGGGAAGGGAAGAAGGGATGGAGAGACGGAGAGACGAAGTGGCGGGGGGTGGGGCGACAGGATCTTGTATGCGCGAAGCGCGGCCTGTGATCGCTTTCGGCGGCGCGTACGGCACGGCGCCATCAGGCCATCCCACGGCATCGCGATCAACCCAAACGCCGACTCATCAAATGCCCAGGAGAGGACTCGAACCTCCACCCGGTTGCCCGGACTACCACCTCAAGGTAGCGCGTCTGCCAATTTCGCCACCTGGGCATGGCCCCTTCAACCGAGGGGGCGCCAAGTATAGATCCGAGGCCGGGCGAGTCGAGATATGGTGCGGGCGGGCGATATGCTTGGCCGGGGGCCAGCACGGAGCGGAACCAGATGACGGTGACAGGGACGGACGTGGATCAGTTTCTTGCACAGCTGGCCGACGACGCCCAGCGGGCCGGCGCCTTCGAGCACGTCGCCGTGCGCGACGGCGTGCTCGTCTGCCGTGCCCGCGGGTCTGCTCAGCCCGCGTCCTACCGGGTGAGCCTCGAGGCCGACCGCGTCTGGGTCTCGCTGGTGATGGCGGACCGATGGCTGAGCGAATCCATCGAGGCCGACCTCATGAACACCGGCGACAAGATCGAGGAACTCCTGGAGGAGGAGCTGGCGGAACTCGGGTTCGAGGGCATGAGCACCGCGTTCGAGCATTTCCGGTCCGAGGACATGCTGTTCACGTTTCGCACACCGATCGAGGTGCCAGCGGCGGGCCTCGCGCCGGTGGTGCCGGAGACTCGCGGCCTGCTGCTGGCCTACGAGGCGTGCTTCAGAGTGCTCGGCAACATGTCCGCAGACGACGACGAGCCCTGATCGCCCCTCGGCAGGCCTGAGCGAGCACAGAAAAAGGCCCCGGAAGTTCGGGGCCCTCATGTGGAATCTGCGGTGCAGCAGGCTCAGGCGTCGCCCATCTGATACTGGGGGAGCTTCTGCATCTCTTCATGCATTTTCTGCTGCCGCTGGAATTCTTCCTCGTCGCTCTGGATTTCTTCGTGCGTTCGCGTGTCCTTGGGCTTGCTGTCGAACATCCCATTTTGCCGCGCGATGAGATACCCGGCGCCGCCGAGGCACACGACGATCACCGCGATCTTGGCCTTCATCGCGTTGTCCGTCGGTCCGCGGCCCTTCTTTGCGGCTTTGGAGACACCGATCGAACTGAAATCGTCGCCGTCAAGAAGTGAACCTGCCATATCGTGAACCTCCGGAGCCGACCGCGAGACGCGCCCTACGCCGTCGCAGGCGACTCGAACCACTCTTCTCAAGTATACGCCCATCCAGCGTGGGTGTGCGTCCGGAATATGGAGCGCGCTAAACCTGCGGTTGGTTCATCAGACATCGCGACGCTGGAAGAGCAGGACGCCCAGGGCGAGAAAGGCGACGGTCTGTGTGGCGGTGTAACCGGTGATCAGGGCCACATGCCCGAACGGAACCGGAACATTCTGGCTCACCGCGTCGATCAGCCAGAAGAAGTGCATGTTGGGGATGACCGCCCATGCGGTCGCCGACACCAGATTGACCCTGGTCGGAGCCAGAAAAACGTAGTCCCCGATCCCCGGCGGTCGGGCGACCCGGGCCGGACGCAGCCCGATGTTGCGGATGGTCAGCGTCTCGCCCTCGATGTGCGTGACGATGACGTTCGGGGCGGTGTTCTCGCTGAACAGGTCGCCGTCGTCGGCGGGGTCGCCGGTGAAGGCCCGGTGGGCACCAGTGGCCAGCCCCAGGCCGTTGGGATTGGGCCCCCAATAGATCGAATCTCCCACGCTGGGCGTGATCTGGGCGTCGGGCTTGATCTGAACCGTGCAGGTGTCGCCGCGCCCGGACAGGTCCGTCCGCCTCGGATCGGGGAAATCGACCTGCATGACCTGCGAGACGGGCGTGTTCACAAAGGCGTTCCGCCCCAGCAGGTGGTTGCTCAACAGCCCGAACAGGAACACGCCCGAGCAGACCACGATGGTCATGATCTGGCCCAGGCGCGTGGACACCGCGGTGGCGATGGCGCACAAGACCAGGATCGCCAGCGTGAGCGAGTAGGCGGCGACGGTGATCTGAGGCTTGAAGGTCTCGTAGATCCGCCGGTGTGGATACCCCTCGAACCCCTGCTGCGGGAACCGGTCGATGTACTTGTCCTGTGCCCACCAGATGTCGTTTCGGAGGTACTCGTTGTGGTACAGAGGCTGCAGATTCCAGTCTTTTCCGATGAAAACCACCAACCCATAGGCGATGAACATCGCCGGGAGCATGGCCAAAAGTGCGGTCTGCGCGAATGACCACCCGTACCAGTAGTTCGACGCCGCCGCCAGCAGCAGCGAGAGCGTGACAGCCGAGAAGGTGAACACCAGGACCGGCCCGTCCAGCTTGTCCGCAGCCGTGCTCATCACCCCGTGCCGGATTCCCATGAGCAGGAACAGGAGCATGGTGAGGACAGCGACGAGGACCGCCCCGGAGACGCCAAGGTATTTCCCCAGGACAATCGCGGTCCTCGAGATCGGCTTGGAGACGATCGTCAGGATCGTCTTGTTCTCGATCTCCCGGGCGATGGCAGAGGTCGCCAGGAACGCCGCCAGCAGCATCCCGCACACGAAAACCGTCGATAACCCGATGTCCAGCAAGAGCTTATTGTCGCCCGAGACCTCCGCGCCCGTGGTCGAGCCCATCGAAAAACCGGCCTGCCACGTGTTCAGGTACTGCATGAACCCGCAGAGCACGACCAGGACGAAGGTGACCGGCTGCCGAAGGCACTCGATGAGCGTGACGCGGGCGATGGTCAGGATCTGAGTGGGCATTTCAGCGGTCCGGTGCGGTTGAGCAGGAAAATTGTGCCGACCGCGGCGAACAGGGATCCGGCGAGATCGTAGTTCCGGGTATGTCCGGGGGCAGTGCGCGCCTCCCCCGGTCGTCTCGCTCGGGCTGGGTACGCCCGAGGGCGGTTGCTGGTTCGCAGGTTCGGACGCTGACACCCGGTTGTGTCGGCCGGGCGTGCAGCCGGTCGGCGAGGCTGATCGGCCCGTTCGACTGTCAGCCCTCACACCGGGTGCTCGACCGAGAGTCGGCCGAACTCGGATGAGCCGACGCGCCCCGCCCGGCTCTCACAGAGGATGCCCATGAAGGCGGATTACCTGACCTTTCGGCGTGCGACCAGCACCAGCGTCCTCGGGCTGGTCATTCAGCTCATCCTCGGGCTGATTCTCCTCATCTACGCGGTCAGGGCCCACGACCACGCCGCGATGAGCGGCTCGTTCGTCGTGCTGCTGGGCGTGGCATCGTGGGCGATCCTGGCGGTCTGGTTCGATCAGTACCGGCGCGAGCGTGTCGAGGCGATGGAGGCCGAGTCCTTCGCCGCCTCAGACGCCGCCGCGTCCTCGGTCTTTGAAGAGGGTGTGGGCGAGCTGCGCCTGGCGGCCAAACGGCTCGCGACCTTCAACCGCTTCATCGTGCCCGTGATGAGCGTCCTGATCGCCTGTGCCCTGATCGCCATCGGGTACTGGCGCCTGGGCGAGGGCTACAAACAAGTCGACCCGGACCAGTTCAGGGCATCGGCGTACCCGCTGCTCGCCATGGTGCTCGGGTTGACCCTGGCGTTTGTCGGCTTCATCCTCGGCCGCTTCGTCTCGGGCATGTCGACGCAGAAGGCGTGGAGGCCGCTGAGCGCCGGCGCAGGCTACGCGGTTGCGGCGGCCTTGATCGGCGCGTCCATCGCCGTGGGCCACTTCGTCAACTACATGGGCTCGGACTCGATGCTGCGTTGGCTGAACGCCCTGATCCCGGCCGCGACCATCGCCCTGGGCGTCGAGTCGCTGGTCGTCTTTATCTGGGACCTGTACCGCCCGCGCAGAGCGGGCGAGCTCCCCCGCGCCGCGTTCGATTCTCGCGTGCTCGGGGCGGTCGCGGCACCGGACCTGGTCGCCCATTCAGTCGCCGAGGCGATCGACTACTGGTTCGGATCCGCCCGCGCGTCCAGCTGGATCTCCGAGCTGCTGCAGCGCTGGGTGTATTGGCTGGTGCTCACCGGACTCCTGACCATGTGGCTGCTCTCGGGGCTGGTCGTGATCCAGTCCAACGAGCGCGCCATGATCCTGCGTTTCGGCCGGATCGTGAACGCCGACGCCGGACCCGGTCTGCACCTCAAGGCGCCCTGGCCGATCGGCTCGGTCGTCCGCCACGACGCGACCAGCGTGCGCGTGCTGCACGCGGGTGCGCCCGCGCCGCCGAAGGAGGCCACCACCGTCCTGTGGAGCGGCGACCACCACCCGGGCGTGGAGATGGCCAACTTCCACCTGCTGGTTCAGCCGTCACCGATCTTTACCGACCTGGAGGCTTCGGCACGCCCGGCGGAGTCGTCGGATCTGTCGATCCTCGTGGCCGAGGTCCCGATCCGGTACACCGTGGGTGATCTGAGACAGTTCGTGGAGCTGGCCGAGTCGGGCACATACGACCAGACGGGTCGGCTGGTCGAGCCGGGGCAGCTGGAGATACTGCTGGATCAGTTGGCGCGGCGCGAGGTGCTGCTGCAGTTCTCGTCGATGAACGTGGACGAGGTGCTGGACACGAAGCGCAGCCAACTGTCGCAGATCATGAGCCGTCGGATCGCCGATGCGTTCCGCTTTGTGCCGTTGGGGGAAACGGCCGCGCCCGACGCGATAGACGTCGGGTTCGTCGGCGTGATCGGGATCCACCCGCCTGATATCAACGTCTCCATTGGGTTCGAGCGGGTGGTCGAGGCGCAGCAGCGGTACATCGCGCTGCTGGAGGACGCGGCCGCCGAGGCCGAGGCGGAGCTGATCAAGATCGCCGGCGACGCCCCGACCGCACGCCGGATCGTCGAGGAGCTCGATCGCCTGGACGCCATGAGCGAGACCGAGAGCGAGGCGGCCGTCGCGCAGCGCGTCAGGATCGACGGTCTGGTGGACCGCGCCGGGGGGGCGGCGGCGGCGATCATCCACGAGGCCTCCGCCCAGCGATGGGCCCTGCACATGGGCGCTCGTGCCCGGGCGCTGCGCTACCAGGGCCAACTCGCGTCGTACCGCGCCGCCCCGGAGGTGTACGTCGCGTCGCTCTGGTTCGACGCGCTCAAAGAACTCATGTCCAACGCCCGCGTGTACATCATCGGCGCCGGGCTGGACCCATACATTGTGTACGATCTCAAGGATCAAGTCTCCTCCATCGGGCAGTTCCTCGATGCCCGCGACGAGGAGTCGGACAACTAGCATCGCCCCCGCTGTGCGCAGGAGTTGAACCGTGAAAAATCCGAGCATCAGGTTTCTTGTTGGGGCGGCCGTGGTGGTCGCTGTCCTGAGCATGTATCTGTTCGTCGATACCGTGCGCTTCAACGAGAAGGCGGTGGTGACGACCTTCGGGCAGGCGACCCAGAGCAACGTCCGCAGCGAACCCGGGCCGTTCATAAAAATCCCCATCATCAACACCGTCACCAAGTACGACACCCGGGCACGCGTCGTGCGCACGCTCTCGGTGACGCAGCAGACCGCGGACAGCCGACCGCTGATCGTGCAGGCGTTCTGTGTCTGGCGCGTGAATGATCCGCTGAAGTTCTTCCAGGCGTTCTCCAACGCCGGCCCGCGGGCCGCCAACCACTACGACAGGGCGGAGAACGAGGTGCTCCGCGACAGCCTGCGCGCGGCGCTGAGCGAGGTCGGGCAGTACCGGATGAACGAGCTGTTCTCGCCGGGCAACTCGGCGATCCCCGCGTTGGAGGGGAGCATCCTGGCGGCGTTGCGAACGGAAGGGCCCGACGACGGGGACAGCCGGTCCTCGCTCGAGGACAAGGGGATCGAGATCCTGTACGTGGGCATCAGCAAGGCGCTGCTCCCGCAGTCGACGACCGAGACCGTGTTCGAGCGGATGCAGGCCAACCGTGCGGCGAGGGTCAGCTCGCTCGAGGCGCGGGGCCGATCCGAGGCGGATGCGATCATCGCCAAGGCCAGGGCCGACGCGGAGCGCATCCGGCAGTTCGCGCTGGCGCGAGCGGCGGAGATCAAGTCGCGCGGCGACATGGAAGCCCAGCAATGGCTCGCGCAGCTCAAAGAGAACCCAAGGCTCGCGGTCTTCCTGCGCAACATGGAGTTCGTCAACGATGTGACCGCCAAGAGGATCACGCTCGTGCTCCCCGACGACGCGCCGGGTCTGGGCGTGCTCTCGCCGAGTACCGGGGCCCGGCTTCAGCCGGGCGACATCCCCGGCGTGTCGTGGTTGGACAACATGTTCGATCAAGTAGGCGGTACAGAGGTGGCGCGCGGCCGCGGCGAGGTCGTCCCGGTGCAGGACGAGCCCGAATCCTCGGTGGACCCCGGCGGTGAGGAGACTCCGCGATGACCGACGAGACCCCCGGACTCGGGCCGGATCAGCCGGACCAGGTGCGGCGCACGCGGGCGGCGTCGGTGACGCTGCGCGATCGGGCCGGTGCCGACCGAGACGTGTCCGAACCGCTGGACGCGGCCAACAAGTCGCTCATGGACGCCCTGCGGTTTTCGTACTTTCTCATGGGCGTGGCGATGGCGATTCTGGCGATGCTCTACGTCGCCAGCGGATTCCAGTCGATCGCCGAGAGCGAGCGCGGCGTGCGCCTCAGCCTGGGGCGCGTGATCGACGCCAAGCTGATGCCAGGCCCGCAGTGGGCCCTGCCATTCCCCTTCGGCGAGATCGTGCGCGTCTCGGCGGGTGTCGAGCGCGTCAGTCTGAACGAGGAGTTCTGGCCGGCGCTGTCCGAGCGGCAGAAGCAGCTGGATCCGAGCCAGCTGCCTGCACCGCAGAATCTTGCGCCCGAGCGCGACGGGTTCCTGATCACCGCCGACACCGCCATCGCCCACACGCGCTGGGTCGTGCAGTATTCCAAAGGCGACGAGCCGCGAAACTTCGCCCAGAACGTCTTCCCGGACGCCGAGGAGGAGATCGTCCGCGCCGCCGTCAGCCGCGGAATCATCCAGGCGGTGGCGTCGATCTCGATCGAGGATCTGCTGCGTGCGGGCGACAACAACCAGATCCATGACCAGGCGCGGCTGGCGGCGCAGCGCGTGCTTGACAGCTTCCACTCGGGGATTCAGATCGATGATCTGACCATGACGGCCAAGACGCCCCCCATCTCGGTGCGGGCGTCGTTCGAGCTCGTGCAGAGCGCCGAATCGACCTCGAACAAGACGCGCCAGGAGGCGAACACGGTCCGCAATGGGGTTCTCAACCGCGTCGCCGGTGCCGCCGCCGGCACACTGATCGATCTCATCGATCGCTACGAGGACGCGCTGGAACTCAAAGACGACGAGGCGGCTGAGCAGATCCTCACCCGGATCAACATGATTTTCGACGGCGAGCCCATAGAGCTCGGGGACGGCGAGATTCACCCTTTGATCTCGGGCGAAGTGTCGCAGATCCTGAGCGACGCCCGGTCGTATCGGACGAGCGTGGTCGTTGCACGAAGAGCCGAGGCCATCGAGTTTGCCGGCAAGCAGGCGCTGTTTCTCACCAACCCGCTGGTGCTGGTGCACTCGGAGTGGGTGCGCGGGATCGAGGCGTTCTATGACCGGCTGATCGTGAACACGACCATCGTGCCGGTCGGCACCGGTCGCCTGACGATGATCATAAACCAGGATCCCGAGTTCGAGATGGCGTACCAGAAGGCGGCCAAGGCCGAGGCCAATCGCAAGGCGGCCGAGGAACGCGAACGCAGACGCCGCGACCAGCAGCGCAGCACCGACACCGAAAGCCGCCCGCCTACTGGCCGAATTTGCCGGAGACGCCGCCTGGGTGTACTGGACATCGCCGGCACCTCCCCTGACGAGCGGGGCCAGGGGCCACCTGCCCTATGGATTCACCGGAGTCCCAGCCCGCAACCTGGCCTAACTGGCGCTCAACCTGGCCGAGCAAAGCGCTTCGGAGTATAGTCACGGCGATGGAACTGGAGACAAATAATTGAGCAGCGCCAACGCCCTGCCCTACGCCGACCTGCCGCGCCGCTATCATCGCTGGAAGTGGCGCATTCTGCTGGCCTTCTGTGGGTTCTACCTGTTTCTCTACCTGGGA
>JADFGU010000070.1 GCA_022567535.1 Planctomycetota bacterium
CAGTGATCTGGCGAGCGCCCGCATCCAGCGCATTCTCGACCAGCTCCTTGACGACTGAGGCCGGCCGTTCGATCACTTCGCCGGCGGCGATGCGAGCGGCCTCGTGCGGTGTGAGCACGCGAATGGGCACGGTGAGCAGTCCTCCTGACTAGCGCCTGACTAGAGAGATTCTACCACTGGAGGCCGGCAGACAGATAAAGAAGAGGCGCACCGCCTGCCAATAGCAGGCGTGCGCCCCTTATATACTCGCTTCGGTTCGCCTCGACGCCTAGATCGCCTCGACGATAGTCGAGATGCCCATGCCCGCACCGATGCACTGCGTGCCCAGGCCGTACTTCTTGCCGGAGCGCTGCAGCTCGCGCGAAACCGTCGCCACTAGGCGCGCGCCGGTGGATCCCAGCGGGTGCCCGATCGCGATTGAGCCGCCGTTCACGTTCACCTTGTCGAGAGAGATGCCCAGCTCCTTGCAGGAAGGAAGCACCTGTGCCGCGAACGCTTCATTGAACTCGACCCGGTCGATCTGGTCAGCGGTGATGCCCGCGTGCTTGAGTGCTTTCTTCGTTGCGGGCACGGGACCCAGCCCCATCACCTGCGGCTTCACGCCACCCACGCCGAACCCGATAATCCGTGCCAGCGGCTCCAGCCCCAGCTCTCGCGCCTTGTCCTCGCTCATGAGCAGGGCGGCGGAGATGCCATCGTTCGTCGGGCAGGAGTTGCCCGCCGTGATCACCAGCTCCTTATCGCCGAAGCTCTGGATGCCGGCGACCGGCTTGAGCTGCGCGAGCCCTTCCATGTTTGTTCCCCGCCGCAGGCCCTCGTCCTGATCGAAGACGATCATCTCGCCGTGCTCATCGGGGAGCCACGTGCCCTCGTCGTCGAAGACCGGCGTCTCCACCTCCAGCGGGACGATCTCGTCCTTGTAGATGCCGTTGTCGAAGGCTTCGCCGTACTTGCGGTGGCTCTCCACAGCGAACTCGTCGATCGCCTCGCGAGTGAGGCCGTACACCTCGGCCACGTTCTGCGCCGTCTGCACCATCGAGACGACGGGCGTGGAGTCGAGGATGTAGTCCGGAAACGGCACGGAGTAGGTCTCGTCGTGGTCGACCGCCATGTTGCGCTGCCCGTCGTTCTGGTCGAGCAGCCTCTTGTTGAACTCGGTGACCCGGTTGCGCTCGGCACGGTTGCCGCCGCCCCCGCCGAGTGAACGGCCCATGCGCTCGGCGCCCATCGCGATGCCGATCTCGATGGAGCCGACCATGATCGCCTGGGACAGCCGGTGGAGCGTCTCCATGCTGGAGCCGCACTGCCGGTTCGAGTCGAACGTGCAGACCTCCGGCGGTAGGCCCGCCAGGCGCGTGAAGACGCTGGCGCCGATGCCGGGCAGCTCCTGCACGCCCATCACGTTGCCAAGGCCAACGTCCTCGACCATGTGCGGCTTGACCTTCGGATTGCGCTCCAGCAGCGTGCGCAGCACCTTCGCGCCGGCCTCGTCCATGCGAGTCGCGACCAGCTTGCCGCGGCCTCCCCGGGCGAACGCCGTGCGCACGCCATCTACCAGGACTACGTTCTTCAGTTCCATGCAAACCCTCCCTCAATTACATTTTAGCGTGCGTTGGAACCGTACAACCCCGAAAACCGAGCTGTCAAGCGATATCGGCTATACTGTCCGCGCGATGACGCCGGAAACGAAGAAATCCTCCGACACAGAAGGCCCGCCCGCGTCAGACACCGTACTCAACATCGACCCGGCCCTCCTGATCGAGAACTGGCACACCGAGCTGGACGCCGCCGTCCTCTACCGCGGTCTGGCCCCGCACGAACGCGACCAGGAGCGCGCCGCCGTGCTGCTCGAGCTGGCCGAGTCGGAGGACCGCCACGCCGCTATCATGGCTCAGCGCATGGAGGAGCTAGGCATCGCCCTGCCCGGCCACCGCACCAGCCTGCGCGTGCGCATCCTCGTGCTGCTCGCCCGCGTCTTCGGCGCCCGCGCCGTCGTGCCGATCGTCGAGACGTTCGAGGCCGGGGAGACGGCCGCCTACCTCGCGCCGGGGCAGGACCCGGCCGTCGCGGCGCTCGCCGGCGAGGAGATGACCCACTTCCGCACGCTCGGCGCCATGGCGCGCGTTGCAGCGCCGGGCGACATCGTCCGGCACGAACGTTGGCACCGCACCGGCGGCGGCGGCGCGCTGCGGGCGACGATCTTCGGCGTCAGCGACGGCCTCGTCTCCAACTTCGCGCTGGTGATGGGCTTCGCGGGCGCGCAGGCGGACGCGGAGTTCGTCATGCTCGCGGGCGTCGCGGGACTGCTCGCGGGCGCCTCGTCGATGGGCGCGGGCGAGTACGTCTCGATGCGCGCGCAGCGGGAGCTATACGAGCGGCAGATCAGGCTGGAGGAGATCGAGCTGGCGATCGCGCCGGAGGAGGAGCGGGCCGAGCTGGTGTTGATCTACCGGGCGAAGGGTGTGCCGGCAGCCGAGGCCGAGCAGCTCGCCGACCGCATCCTGGAGAACAAGGAGGTCGCGTTGGAGACGCTCGTGCGGGAGGAGCTGGGGCTGGATCCGACGGAGCTCGGCTCGCCCTGGACCGCGTCGATCGGCTCGTTCTTCGCGTTCACCGCCGGCGCGGTGATCCCGGTGCTCGCCTACTTCACAGGCGCCGGCTGGGGCCAGTTCGTCGTGAGCGCGACACTGAGCGGCATGGCGCTGTTCGCCGTGGGCGTGGGCGTCTCGCTCTTCACCGGCCGGGGCAGCATGTACAGCGGCCTGCGTCAGCTCGCCATCGGCGCGGCGGCCGCCGGCGCCACCTACGGCATCGGCACCGCGATAGGCGTGGGCACAGGGATCTAGCCAGGTTGAATCACTGGATCAAAGTGCCCATTCTGGCCCCAAAGCCCTGCGACCAAATTCTGCGACCTCTCAAGTAGCAATTGGCGAATGTCGCTGTCAGACGGCACCACAAAGAATGCGCGCGCCGTACCGCGATGATATAAGAGTGCGAAAGCATCGTCACACCCAATACGCTCCCGAATCTCGGTGAACCGTTGACCGATTTGAAGCTGCGCCGTCTCACCTCTCTTTCGATGGATATGTTGGTAGATGACCAGGCTCTGACCTCGTTCGTAGAAGGGAACTAGTTCGTCGTAGTACGTATACTTGGGCCCCTTCTTCGTGTGCGCTCCTACCTTCACCTCGAGCCCATTATCCGGATCAAAGAATACAAGGGTGCAGCCTCGCGTCCTGTCTAAGCCGCGGGAAAGCCATGCGGCTCGATAGGCGAGGCGGATTTCTCTTGCCTGGGGGCCATATGCATGCATACCATCGAACGACAGTCGCTCATCGTGGAACTCCGTGCCTTCGGGCAGTAACTCGCTGTCCTGTACGGAAGCCACTGATCTCTTGTCTCGTTCAAAGATTCCCCAAATTCCATCGTATAGATCGGGGTCGCATGAGCGATACACATGGAGATTCTCAGCCGAATGGTGCCTGACATAGGAAGTGTGCTTGCCGTCGTCGTTGTGATCCTCTTCCGGCGCTAGATACCAAACAATTCCGAGGGTGAGCGTTCGTCTGGATTTGCCGGTAGCCGAAAGCGCTCTTAGTAGCCCATATTTGCCAAAATCACCAACATCCCCAACGTATCTGTCTTGCATATCTGCTGTACTATTCCTCACGCGCCTGCTCGCGCAGCTCGTAGAGCTTGGTGAGCGCCGCGTAGAGCGTGGTCGTCTTTCCCGAGCCGGTCGGCCCGGTCACGAGCACCATGCCGTGCGGCAGGGCGATGAGCCGATCCATGGCGGCGCGATCCGGCCCGCGCATGCCGAGCGCCTCGAGGTCCAGACGGATCGCCTGCTTGTCCAGGATGCGCATTACGACCGACTCGCCGTACAGCGTCGGCACCGTCGACACCCGGATATCGATCTTCCGGTCCTCGAACCGCAGCGAGATATGCCCGTCCTGCGGCGTGTACCGCTCGGCGATGTTCATTGACGCCATGATCTTGACGCGGCTGGTGATCGCGGGCTGCAGTCGCTTGGGCGGCGAGTCCTGCTCATACAGCAGGCCGTCCACCCGGTACTTCACCGTGAGCGTCTTCTCGAACGGCTCGATGTGCACGTCCGACGCGCGGGCGCGGATCGCTTCGAGGATGATCAGGTTGACGAGATTGATCAGCGACGGCTGCTCGGCCATGCGGTGCAGGTCGTCCGCCTCGATCGCTTCCAGATTGGCGATGAGGTGGTCCGCGTCGTCTCCCTCGGCGCCAAGCCTCGCCGCCATCTGCGACGCGGTGGTGCCATACACGGCCCGGATCAGCTCGGTCAGCACGTCCTTGGTGACCTCGATGCGCGTCACGGGTCGGCCTGCAGAGACGGAGATCTCGTCCGCCGCCGCGAAGTCGGTGGCATCGGACATCGCCACCTGCAGCCTCGCGTCGTCGATCCGGACGGGCACGGCCTGCAATCGGACGGCCTGCTCGGCGGTGATCAGCGACGCCGCAGCCGGGTCGGCTTCGAGCTTGGCGCCCACCCAACCATTGCGGCCGGCAGCGAGCTCGGTGGGCTTGGCTTCGACCGCGTGAGCCCGTTGAGCCTCCTTATGATCCGCCTGATTTGAGTCGATTCTTGCCATACCAAGTTGCGGTGTCCGTCTTGAAACAGGAATCCATCGTACACCCGGCGAGTCTGAATCCACGGACGCGCCGATCCCGGCTCCCCGGTCGTGTTCGAGCGCACCATAAGCGCCGACACGAGTTCACACGTCTAACGAATCACTCGCGTCGATCTTGCACGATTGGGAGGTCTAGCCGCCCCCGCCCGGGGAAAGGCGGATCATCATCCCGCTATGGGTCTGAAACCGACGGCCTGCCCCTGATTGGGGGTCCTCCGGCTTGGGCATCTGCTCGCGCTGGTCCGGGGTGAGAACGGCCTGAATCTTGTCCCCGTACCGCTCATCGACCTTGTGGCGTGCCGCTCGGGCCTTCGAGACCGGGTCGTCGGAATCCTCTTCCATCGAGTACCGGATCATCAGCTGGCCGACCGCCCAGCCCGAGCCGCCCTCCTCCTCCTGATCGCGAATGGCGGCGACCCACTTCTCGTCCGCCGCCGCCCTGTCCCGCGTGTAGGACGTGTGAATCTCGCCGAGCGACTGGCGCTGGTCGGGGGCGAGGTCATCGAGCGACTCGGCGGCGAGGAGCGTACGGTCCACGCGAGATTCCTTGTAGACGCGCGGGAAGCTCCGCCGCCTGGTCTCGTCCTGAAACCGTGCCGCAAGATCCTCGGGAAGCATTGACTCGATCAGCCGTGCGTGACGACGGTTCAGGTTTCGCACCCGCAGGCCCACCTCGCGCGTCCTGGCGGACATCTCCTCCATCTCCGACAGGTCAAACCCCATGAGCGTGCCGGAAGAGGATTCTCGAATCTTTTTGAGCGTCGCGGCCTTGGCGATCAACGCGCGGTCCAGTTCGATCTCATACTGATCGAGCGCCGCCCTCACCTCGTCGCTGAGGTCCAGCCCGTCGCCCACCGAGTCCGCGATCGCGAGCAGGTCAACCGTTTCGCCGCTCAACGAGCCTTGCCTGAGCACCGTTTCCCGTCGGCGGAGGCGTTGCACGCGCTCCCATCTCGAAGCCTGCTGATCGTCGAGCAGGAGCCTCAGATCGCTGAAGAACGACGCCTCGATCACCCTGGAACGCTCGGCGAAGTCCTCCGAGATCCCGGGCATGCGCTCCATCATGATCGTGTGGTCTTGCGTCTCGCGGAACTGGGCCATCAAGGCCTGCAGTCGGTTTCGACGCTCTCGCGAGGCGTCCTCGATGTTCGCTGTGTACTGCTCGAGCAGTCCCTGGGCGATCTCGATCTGGGTTTCTTCGAGGCCAAGCAGTCGGCTGTACGCGGCGACGCTTCGACTCGTCACACGGCTCGCTGTGCCCGCACTGCGCAACCCGCCCACGCTCTCGAAGACCAAGACCTGCTGCGACCACGCCGTCGAGGCTGTAACACTCACAGCCGAGGCCCCGAGCACCACCAGCGTGATCACCCGACCGAGCCGGATCCGTGCCATTCTCATTGCTGCGCTCCTCGTGGCCCGGTCAGTGCCGAGCCGGGGTGTGGGAATGAGGCCACACCGCGCGGGCCGGGTCCGCGCGGTGTGGATCAGTCCTCTGGATGCGCCAGATTCCATAATCCGTCACTCGGCCGGAGGTCCATCCTACACGAACTCGGGTACGCCGGTCAGCCGAGCCCGAATTGTTAGCGAACAACGAACGGCGAATTTAGCGGTCGCGGCGGAACTGCCGCCCACGGTCCCCGCGCTGTTCGCGCTCGCGCTGGCGAATCTCGTTGAGCTGGTCTTCGAGTCGCTCGGCCTGACTCTCACTGAGGAGCCTCTGGATGGTCTCGACGGTGTGCGCGTCCAGCTCGCGCTTCTTCTGGACGAACTCCGCGCCTGGTCCAGCGTCTCGATCGCCCCGGCCTCCGCGATCGCCCCGGTCGCCACGATCGCCTCGGTCACCGCGATTGCCACGACCGCCACCGCCCTGATCGCGCCCGCCGCGCCCGCGCATGCGGAACATGTCGCGCACGGACATCGACATCTCCGATTCCTCAATGGCCGCGGCGTGCTGCTGGTTCAAGTTGCTCACGTCACGCTCGTACGTCTCGCCGATCGAGGCGATCGCATCGCGTTGTTCCTGGGTCAGGTCCTCGTACGCCGAGATCAGCTCCATCACGCGCTGCCCCCGGCCCGGGCGATACACCTGCGGGAAGCTTGATCGCTTGTAGGCATCCTGAAAACGGGCCTTGTGATCGCCGGTCAGAAGTCCCTCGATCTCGCGGGCGTACCGCCGGTTCAGATCGCGCACGCGGGCGCTCATCTTGCGTTGTTTCTCGAACAATTCCTCGCCGGCTTCAGCGTCGCCCGAGCGAAACACCTCGCGAGCCTGCTCCATGGCGCGTGTCTGCGCCGCGTCGCGGGCCACCAGGGCGCGATCGAGATCGACCTCGTACCCGTCCAGCACCGTGCTCACTTCGGCGAGCTGCTCTTCGCTGAGATCGATCTGCCCGATGACGCGCGTCAGATCCACCCGCTCGCCGCTGAGGAACCCCCTCCGCAACGACTGATTCCTGCGAATCGCTCGCTCGAGGCGGGGCCATTGTGTCGCCTGGTCCTCGGTCAGCATGATCCGGACATCGCCCAGAAGCCGATCCTGCAACGCCTGTCTCTTCTTCCCGAACTGCTCGCCCACGGTGCGGAACCGGCTGAAATCGCCGCCTCCATCGCTCGATCGCATCGCCTCGCGCATGCCCTCCATCTGCGAGCGCAGCTCCTGGCTCAGGTCCTGGGTCTCCTGCATGTACTCCTCGAACAGGATCTGGACGACGTCCCGCTGTTCCTCTGTAAGACGGAGGATGTCGGCGTATTGCTCCAGGTTCCGGCTGTTGATGCCTGCGGACCTTCCAAAGCCGCCGAACCCGCCTCCAAACTGGGCTTGGGCGACGGGCGCGACCGCCCCCAGGCACGCGGCAGCAATGAACGCACGCATCGCGATTCTGGGGCACCTGCCGATCAGTCCTGAACTGCGAACGGTTTTTCTTATCAGACGCATCGGTTCGACTCCTGCTCACTCGTGGCGCGACACCTGTGTTGTCTTCCCTGGCCGCCTGGCGCCGCCTGCCTAACGCCGACGTTCCAGGAAATTGCACGCGCGGCTGGTTTTCGGACGCAGATCCCGCTCTGGAGCCGGCGTCTTCAAGGGGCTCAAACGCCGTGCGAACATCCGGCGGCGAGGCGTGGCCGCGTTGGCCGACGAGAAGCGCTCCCTGAGCAGGGTCGGGGAGCCACAGTTGGCCCGTTTAATTGCCGATAGTTTGGGGGAACACAGCGTTTGATGAGGTCGGCTGCGCCGACCCTTAGCCACATGCCCACTCAAGAAGTCGAGATACCGGTCCGTCGTCCACAGCGCCGCCGAGGCGTTCGCTGGCACTTCAGCCTGACGGTGCGCGTGCTGGTGGTGTGCCCGCTGGTGGCGGGCGCGGGCTTTGTGTGGGCGTTGACGGGAAGCCCCGGGTCGGCTCCCACGGGAATGCAGGCCCTGGCTGGATCGATCGCGGGGTGGGCGCTGGTGTCGGCGGCGCTCACATTGGTAGTGGTCGTCGCGGTGATTCGCGCCGCCAAGCCGCTGCTGGCGATACGCGGCGCCATGGCGGCGATCGCCCGCGGGGAGACCGACACCGCCGCCCTGCGCGTGGACGAGCGGACGGGTCCGGAAGCCGAGGCCTGGAACAAGCACCTCCAGGAGGTCGACAGGTCGAGGGAGGCAGCGCGGGCCACTGTGATCGCGCAGACGATAGCCGCGTCCAGACCCGGCGCCGACGCGCTCGAGCAGGCATGCGGCGCGCTGTGGCTGGGATGCGTCGTGGTGGATTCCCGCGAGCGCGTGGTGTTCTGCAACGGCGCCGCGGGACGACTGCTGAGGACCTCGCCACAGCACGCCATCGGAAGCCCGATCGACGAGATCATCGATGATCCCGAAGCCCTGGCGATGGTTCGCGAGGCCGGGGCATCTTCCGGCCGAAAGCGGTGCAAGACGAAGGCCGGGTCCGGCGATGACGATGCCGAAACCGTGCTTCGCTTCAGCGCCACACGAGCGGGGTCCGACGCGGGCTCGCCGCTCATCATCCTGATCGAGGATCTCACGCAACAGCACGCGGCCGATGTGGCCCGCGACACCTTTGTCACTCAGGCGACCCACGAGCTGCGCACGCCACTGACAAACATCCGCCTCTACGCCGAACGGGCGATCGAGCAGGGCGAGGATGTTCTGATCCGTGGCGAATGTCTCAATGTGATCAACCAGGAGGCGCGCCGGCTCGAGCGGATCGTGACGGACATGCTCTCCGCCTCGGAGATCGATGCGGGCTCGCTCCAGATCGAGATCGCGGAGGTGCGTCTTGAGGCGCTCATGGACGAACTCAAGCTCGACTACGACGAGCTCGCCCGGAACAAAGACATCACCTTCACGCTCGAACTGCCACCGAAGCTTTTCGCGCTGCACGCGGACCGCGACAAACTGACGATGGCCCTGCACAATCTGGTCGGCAACGCTTTCAAGTACACGCCCGCCGGAGGATTCGTCACCGTGTCGGTGCGACAGGATGAGAGCGGGCTCAACGTATCGGTGAGCGACAACGGCATCGGCATCCGGCCCGAAGACCAGAATCGGATCTTCGAGAAGTTCTATCGAGTGAAGGACCAGCGCGTCTCGAGAATCTCAGGCTCAGGGCTCGGGCTCTCGCTGGCGCGGGAGGTGGTTCGGCTCCACGGCGGACAGCTCACCGTTCAGTCCGAGCCCGACCGCGGGAGCACGTTTACGTTGAGCATTCCGAATCGGACCAAGGCCGCATAGCTTCGCCATGGAGATCCACGAACACAGACAAGGTGCAGTGACGATCGTCTCTCCCATCGGTCCCCTGGTCGAGACCGACGCGCCCGTGTTCAGGGCGCGCATCGAAGCCGTCGCCGAACGCAGTCTCGGTCGGCTGGTGCTCGATCTCGGATCCGTGGCCTACGTGGACAGCGTCGGGCTTGAATGCCTGATGCAGACGGCCGAGAGCACCGGCCGCGCGGGCGAGTGTCTGAAGGTGTGCGGCGTCAATGACACGATCAGGGAGGTGCTCGATCTCACGGATCTGTCGCCGCTGTTCGAGTTCTTCAGCAACCAGACGGACGCCGTTCGGAGCTTCCTGTGAAACCCTCGGCACAACCAACGCGGGTGGGTGAGGCGCTCGTCAGCGAGGGCGTCATCACGAACGAAGAGCTCGAGACGGCTCTGGCCGTGCAGCGCCGCTCCGGACGCCTGCTCGGCGAGGTGCTGGTTGAGGAGGGAGTCGTTCCGGCCGGCGTCTTGATCAGGGCGCTGGCGAACCGCCTGGGTGTGAAGGGCTGCCAGCTTCGGCACGGGATGATTGACCCGGCGCTGCTCAAACTCATCGGCGCCGAAGAGGCTGAACGGCTCAAGGTCATCCCGATGTTCCGCGTCTGCGAGACGCTGACGCTGGCGATGGCCGAGCCGCAATCGCTGCCCACGATCGATCGCGTGCGCTCGCTGACGGGCTGCAAGATCAGGCCCGTGCTCGCGCTGGAGAGCAACATCCTGGAGTTCGTGCGCAAGTACGCCGCGGGCGACGTCGATGTGAACTCGTTCCTGGCGTCTCTCTC
>JADFGU010000267.1 GCA_022567535.1 Planctomycetota bacterium
GGAGTGGCGTCGAGGCCGAAGGCCAGAACGTCGGTGACTTCGTCCAAGCCTCGGAATCGGGAGTTCAGCGACCGGAGGGTCTCGTCGTCGGCGATGGCGATACTCACTCCGGCGGTGCCGTTGGGGTCGCTACGAACCCAGATACCGGTCACGGCGTCGTCAACGAAGACGAAGACCCTGACCACCTCCCAGTCAATAACTAACTCCTGCGCGCACGCGAGCGAGGACAGCGCCAGGAGCCCCACGATCGACACGCAGCCTGCGAATACACGATGCATAAGTGTCCTCTCCGTTCCTGCCTATGAGGCGTCTTGCCGCCGGGTCTTCGCCGATCTGCGCGGTGACTTCATACGGACCGAGGCGGGTGCTGGGTTGCAGGGCCAAGTGGCTGATTATACGGGTCTTGGGGCGTCTGGGAGGCGATCACTCCTCTGTAACGGGGTGAATTCAGGGGGTCGATGCAACATGAGCGACCGATGGAGGTCTCATGATGCACAGGCCTGGCCCGCGACTGACGCCGGCCCAAAAGACGGAAGTGTGGCGCCGCTGGCGCCAGGGGGAATCACTCAGTGCGATTGGCCGCGCGCTGGGCCGGATTCCCAAGCTGGTGCATTACATCGTGGCGGGGGCTGGGGGCGTGGCCCCGTCGCCGCGGCAGCGGTCGCGCTTAGCGCTGACCCTGGCGGAGCGTGAGGAAATCTCGCGGGGGCTGGCGCATGGGTACTCGCTGCGCGCGATCGGGCGTGGGCTGGGACGCGCCCCCTCGACGGTGAGTCGCGAGGTGCGGCGGCATGGTGGCCGGCACCGGTATCGCGCCGCCGACGCGGACCGCCGAGCGTGGAAACGGAGTCGGCGCCCCAAGCGCTGTCGGTTGGCCACATCTCCCGCGTTGCGAGACGTCGTCGCGACGCAGCTCGCGTGCGAGTGGTCGCCGCAGCAGATCGCCGGCTGGCTGCGGCAGACGTATCCTGACGATCCGACCATGCGCGTGTCGCACGAAACGATCTATCTCAGCTTGTTTGTCCAGAGCCGCGGCGTGCTAAAAAAGGCGCTGCTCGCCCATCTGCGCCACCGGCGGTTGTATCGACGGCCGCAGACCCAGGGCGCCCACCCGGGTGGACACATCGTCGATCCGATCTCGATTCGGGCCAGGCCGGCGGCCGCGGAGGACCGCGCGGTGCCGGGCCACTGGGAAGGCGACCTGCTCGTCGGCGGGCGCCATTCCTATCTCGCCACCCTGGTGGAGCGGCGCTCGCGCTATGTCTGCCTCGTGCGCGTCACTGGGAAAGAAACGCACACGGTGGTGCGCGCCCTCACGCGGCACGTCCAGCGATTGCCCGCCGGGCTGATGACCACGCTGACGTGGGATCGCGGGTTGGAACTCGCGGCCCATCGCACCTTCTCGATCGCGACGGGTGTGCAGGTCTACTTCTGTGATCCCCAGAGTCCCTGGCAGCGCGGCACCAACGAGAACACCAACGGGCTCCTGCGCCAGTACTTCCCCCGCGGCACCAACCTCGCCCGTCACTCCCGCGACGACCTCGAAGCGGTCGCCCTCGCGCTCAACACCCGCCCCCGCAAGACCCTCGGATGGCGAACACCCGCCGAGGCGCTCGACGAGCTCCTAGTCTCCGCTTCCTAGCCGTGTTGCGACGACCGCTTGACTCCGCCCTGGCCGCCGCGGTCCGAATGAACCACGACCGTGCCGGTCGGAGACCGGCGGGCGATCGCGGTACGAAGCGCCGCATCGGCCAGGTGTGAGGTCATCCGGCCGTCGATCGCGTAGCCCACGATCTTGCGCGAGCAGACGTCCTTGACCGCGCAGATGTAGAGCTTTCCTTCGCCGGTGGGATGCTCGGAGATGTCGGTCAACCAGATCTGATCGAGCCCCTCGGCGTGGAAGACCCGGCCGACGTGGTCGTCGTGGACCGGCGGGCCTGGGGTCTTGCCGGACCCACGGCGTCTGCGCAGGATGCTTGAGGCGATCTTCTGCAGCGCACACAGCCGCTG
>JADFGU010000071.1 GCA_022567535.1 Planctomycetota bacterium
ACGCTGGTGTCGCTGGAGCGGCTGGGGAGGCGCGACAAACTGCTGGCGTTTCTGATCGTCGAGGCGCTGCTCACCAACGTCGGGGGATTGCTGACGCTGATCAGTTCGGTGCCGAACATCATCGTCGGGACCACGGCCGGGATCGGGTTCGTGACGTTCTTCCTGAAATCGAGCCCGTACGTGGTGGTGGCGACGGCGGTCACGATTCTGATGGGCGCCCGCATGTTCGATATCCGCCGGCTGCGGGATGAGGAGGAGAAGGCGGAGGCGGCGCGACTGGTGGCGAGCTTCGACGAGAACGACGGGATCGAGAGTCGCGGGAAGTTCTGGTTCGGCGCGGTGATGCTGGTGCTCTTCATCGTGGCGATCTCGACCACTTCTGTGCTGCCGTACGTGAGCGAGCTCGGGATAGGCTTTGTGGCGTTGTCGTTCGCATTCCTGGTGCTGCTGCAGTACAAGTCCAGGCCGGACGAGTTTTACCGGGCGCTGGATTGGGATCTGCTGGGATTCTTCGCGGCCCTGTTTGCGGTGATCCATGTGATGGAGTACGCGGGTGTGCTGGGGCTGATCGGGCGGGGGGTGCAGCCGGTGCTGGAGCTGGGGCCGACGGCGGGGACCACGGTGCTGTTGGGATCGGCGGCGTTGTTCAGCTCGGTCACGGACAACATCCCGTTGTCGGCGATGCTGGCGAAGATCGTGGGTGGCATCCCGCTGGAGAGCGGCCTGGCGCGGCCGGCGGACGACCCGGCGTGGTGGGCGGTGATCTTCGGCGCGAATCTGGGCGGGAATATCACGCCGATCGGCTCGGCGTCAACCCTGGTGGCGGTCACGCTCATGCACCGGTATAAGCTGCGGATCACCTTCATGGGGTTCGTGAGCCGAGCGATTGTGTTCGCGCTGGTGCAGCTTGTGCTGGCGTCGGTGTACCTGATGATTCTGGCGCGGCTGTGAGTGTGCGGGGTCTATCCGGCCTTGCGCAGCGGGAGGACAACCCGGTCGAGGCGTTTGAGGGCGGAGCGTATGGCGGCGGTGTCGCGTCCCTTGACGCGGTTGCGGAGCTTGTCCAGGGCCGAGGCGATCTGGATCTCCGTGCGCTTGGGCATGAGCTTGCGGTTGAATGCAAACCACTCGGCGAGTTCGGCCAGCACTTGTTCGCCGTGGTTTCGGAGGTCGACGACCGTTTCCTGCCTGGCATCCATCTTGTCGAACTCGGCGGCGGTCTTTCGGAGGCGTTCGATCTCGGTCTTGTCCAGCCCGACGCCCTCGCTGATTTCGATGTCCTGATGCTTGCCGGTGGCCTCGTCCTTTGCGGCGACGTAGAGGATGCCGTTGGCGTCCATGGCGAAGGTGACCATGATCTGGGGAACGCCTCTGGGGAGTTTGGGTATTCCTCGGAGCTGGAAGAGTGCGAGGGTTCTGTTGGCGCTGGCGAGTTTGCTCTCACCTTCGAGTACGCGAATGGGGACGGAGGTCTGCTCGTCCTGTGGTGTTGAGAAGACACGTTTTTTGTGGCAGGGGATGGGTGTGTTCTTGGGAATGAGCATGCCGACCTTGTCGCGCTGGAGCTCGACGCCCAGGCTGTGGGCGGTAACGTCCATCAGGCGTATGTCGTGCAGGTCTCCCTGGAGGACTCCGCCGAGGACCGCGGCGCCGAGGCCGACGACTTCGTCGGGATTGATGGCTTTCTGGAGCTGCTCGACCTCGAAGACCTCTTTGGCGATCTCCTGGACCTTTGGGATTCGTGTGGAACCGCCGACCATGACGACGTCTGCGATGCTCCTGCCCCAGAGTCCCGAGCCGAGTCGGACCTGCTGGCAGCAGGAGCGCAGCTCATCGAAGAGGTCGATGCAGACGGAGACGAAGGTCTCGCGGGTGAGCGTGAATTCGAGGTGTTTGGCGCCGCGGCCGTCGATGCTGATGAACGGCAGCATGATCTGTGTTTCGAGGCGTTGTGAGAGATCGGTCTTGGCCTTTTCGGCGGCTTCCTTGAGGCGCTGCAGGGCCATGGGATCGTGCCGCAGGTCGACGCGGTGCTTTCGTCGGAAGTCGTCTGCGACGATGTCGATGATGCGTTGATCGAAGTCGTCGCCTCCGAGGCGAGTGTTTCCGTTGACGGAGAGCACTCGGAAGTTGCCGTCTTCGATCTTGATAGCGCAGATGTCGAAGGTGCCGCCGCCGAAGTCGAAGACAATGATCTGCTTGGATTCGCGCGCCTGCAGGCCGTAGGCCAGTGCGGCGGCGGTGGGTTCGTTGATGATGCGTTCGACCTTGAGACCCGCGATCTCGCCGGCGTCCTTGGTGGCCTTGCGTTGGGACTCGTCGAAGTATGCGGGGACGGTGATGACGGCTTCGGTGATGTCCTCATCGAGGTGGGCCTCGGCGGTTTCCTTCATGGTTCGAAGGAGCATGGCCGCGATCTCCTGGGGCATGTACTTTCGCTTTCCGGCCTTGATCTGTACGAACTCTTCGGGCTTTCCGAGGATGGTGTAGGGGACGATCTTCTCTTCGTGAGAGACCTCCTTGTGGCGGCGGCCCATGAAGCGCTTGACGGAGTAGATGGTGTTCTCGGGGTTGGTGATCTGCTGATTTCGCGCGGCGAACCCGACGAGGCGCTGGCCGTTCTCCGTGAACGCGACGATGGACGGGGTTGTGCGGTTTCCGGAGAGATCGGGGATGATGTTTGCGCGGCCACCATCGAACACCGCGACCACGGTGTTGGTCGTGCCAAGATCGATTCCGAGGACTCTGGACACTCCGCCTTGCCTCCATCCGAAACCAGTTTCACGGCCGAGTGAGTATCGGCTCACCGGGGAAAGCAATGGAATTGAATGTTTGCGGGGAGGGAACAGTTGGATTGCCTGTGAGAGCGGCTGATAATCGGGTCGTTTGAGCGTGGGCGTGGACGGGTTTATCGGAATGCGCGCGGCGACAGCGCGAGGAAGTGGGTACGCCTTCGGGCGGCGCAGTGCGACCAGGCTGCGGGTCCGGGACGAGCGGATCTAGGGACAGCCCATGACGAACTGGTTCTGGAAGGCGAGGAAATCGAAGATGTCACAGGCCGGGTCGGGATCGATGTCGCAGGCACAGGGGTCGCCGACGACGAAGAGGTTCTGGAAGGCGAGGAAGTCGAATATGTCGCACACGGGGTCGGGGTCGAAGTCGCAGGCACAGGGACAGGCTGGCTCTGGTGTGAACTTGTAGACATCGCCGGGCAGCGGGTCGTCGACGCGCCCGCCGGCGATCCACAGGCCGCCGGAGGAGTCGATCGTGGTCGAGCTGGCGGCGAGGAAAGTCCATCGCATGGCGCCGCCGAGATTGGTGTCGAGGAGTGTGGTGAAGGAGGCGCCCTCGTCCTTGAGTACAACGAGGCCGGGCGGGTCCTGCCGGACGGCGTAGACGAAGGTGTCGCCTGCAGGGGTCCGCACGACGGAGCCGGAGGTGAACTCGGCGATCATATCGCGGTAGATCCAAGCGGTTGTGTATGAGGGCCCGTTGTCGTCGAAGGCGGCGATCACGCCGTCTTGGCCGAAGCAGTAGACGCGATCGGCAAGCACGGCGGGCCGTGCGAAGAAGTTGAGCTCATTGGGTGATCCGCGCAGGCCGGGCACGTCCCAGATGATGCTGCCGTCGTTGACGTCGATGGCCCAGAGTGTTGATGTGAAGTTGTCGTTGAAGGTTGTGATGTAGATCCTGGTCTGGTCGGTGCTGAGGGCGCCACTGCCGAACCAGTTGAAGTTGTCGGGTCCAGCGGCTTCCCAGAGGACGTCGAAGGTGCCGTTGCCGTTGTCGGCCAGCGCCGCGCCGGGGCCGAGGTCTCCGTTGCCGAAGTAGGCGAATGCCTGGCGGCCGCCGGCCACTGTCCACATGGGACCCATCTGGCCGAGCACGACGTCGTAGATCGGAACATAGGTCCACTCGAGCGAGCCGGTGACGGAGTCCACTGCGTAGATGGCCTGGCCGTTGCGGTCGGCGATGAAGAGGTTGTGGTTGCCGTTGTTGTTGACAACGTCGCTGATGAGCGGCGTGCCGCGCAGGCCCTGGAAGGCGGGATTGGTGAAGGTGCTGATGACGGCGAGTGTGAGCTTGTCCAGTTTGACGATTCGGGTTGTGCCGACGCCCTCGTAGATGCAGGTGTAGAGGGCATCCACTCCGACGGCGACGCCGGCGTAGTTCCCCAGCACGCCGCCGAGGTCGACGCTCTGTGCGAGCACCGAGCCGTCGGCGGGGTCGAGTCGATAGACGCTCGAGCCGGCGAGCTTGTAGGTCTTGAAGTAAATGTCGCCGTTGGCGGCGATGGTGAAGCCGCCCGGGGAGACGTTTGCGAGCGAGGTGAGTGTGAAGGCGTGATTGACGGCAGGGCCTTCCGCCAGTACGGCTGCCCGTTTGTCGCCGGTGCCTCGGAACCCGGGCCATACGCTGGGGTCGAACTGGGCGTGGGCTGAGGCGGCGCAGACCGTCGCGCCCACTACTGCGAGTCTTGTTACCGTTGTCATTTCTTTCAATCTCCTTTGCCCCATACCGTCGCCCCACGCGCGCCAAGATACCTGAAATCGTCCTTCGGTGCAATAGAATCTGAGGTCCTGAGGGGGGGAGGGGGGGATTTTTTTGACGCATTCGCGGGGTCTGAGGCCGGGAATCTGCTAACATGTGCCGGACCGCAGGAGATTGGCCATGTGCGCATCCCAGCCCGTCCACCGAACCCGCCGGAGGGCGTTCACGCTGATCGAGCTGCTGGTGGTGATCTCGATCATCGCGCTGTTGATCGGGCTTCTGCTGCCGGCGCTGGGGGCGGCGCGTGAGGCGGGGCGGAGCGCCAAGTGCCTGACGCAGATCCGCCACTCGCTGCAGAGCACGATCGGGTACGCGGGCGAGCGCGCCGGTCAGGCGCCGATCGCGGGGCAGATATGGAACATGACCCAGTCGCGGTTCAGCCGGGAGGATCCGGCGTTTCCACAGCGGTGGCGTCAGCTGACGTTCTGGTACAACGAGCGTTTTCGGCGGCACTTCCCGATGCCGTTCTTCCTGTCGCTGGCCGAGTACGACGGCGTGCGCTGGGAGACGGACAGCCGCGAGCAGATGATGAACGCGGCGGGGACGGGGCCGAACGCGGGTACGGGGATTTTTCTCAGCTACTACCGCTGCCCTTCGGACCAGACGTTCGAGCCGGGCTTGCAGGAGCACGCGGGTGTGTCGCTAATTCCCGGCAGCAACACGAACAACTGGTGGACCATGCCTGCGGTTGTGCCGGAGATGTCGTCGTACATGTTCAACGAAGCGGTGCTCGGGCGCAGCCCCAACGCACGAGACCCCAACGCCGCGCTGGAAGGTCGCATCGATGATGTGTACTTCCCCGGGGATACATTTCTTTTGGGCGATGGCGAGCCGAGGCTGGAGTTCGGGCGGAGCCCTCCCGAGGACGCCGATCACTTGCTGACGGTGTGGCACCTGCCGAATGCTGTGGAATGGTCGATGTGGGACTATTTCCGGGCGATGAGAGGCGTTGTTGAGCCGCGCGATTGGGCGAGCCAGTTTGACAAGAATCGGCACGGGGGAACGATGAACACGGGCTTTCTGGACGGTCATGCCAAGACCGTGCCGCTGAGCCGGACCGCGATGGATGAGACCATCATCTGGCACCGTCGGCGGTAGTGGCGGGCTTGCAGAGGGGTGTTACGGGTTCCATTGGCGCAGGTCCTGGCCTATGTAGGATGCACGCGGGCGGATCAGGCGGTTGTTGGCGTGCTGCTCCATGATGTGTGCGCACCAGCCGCTGATACGGCTGGCGACGAAGATGGGTGTGTATTGCGGCACGGGGATGCCCATGACGAAGTATGTCATGCCGCAGGGGAAGTCGACGTTTGGGAAGATGCCCTTCTGGTCCTGCATGATGCGCTGGACCTCTTCGCCGATCTCGAAGAGTGCGACGGCATCGGGGCCCTTGGATTCTGCGGCCTTTCGACCGAGAGCGTGGAGGATTCCGGCGCGGTGGTCGCCCTGCTTGTAGACGCGGTGTCCGAAGCCCATGAGCTTGCGTTTTTGCGCGAAGGCGTTGTCCATGAAGGCCTGCACGGTGCCGCCGGCGGCGACGGAGGCCTGGATCTCCTTGAGCATTTCCATCGCGGCCTCGTTGGCCCCGCCGTGGAGCGGTCCCTTGAGTGCGGCGATGGCCCCGGCCACGGCGCCGTGCATGTCGCTGAGCGTGCCGGCGATGACGCGGCTGGTAAAGGTGCTGGCGTTGAAGTCGTGCTCGGCGTAGAGGATGAGCGAGACGTCCATGACCTTTTCGTACTCGGGGCTCGGTCGCGTGCCGGTCATGAGGTAGAGGAGGTTTGCGGCGTGGGAGAGGTTGGCGTCGCCGCCGGTGCCCGGTGCGATGATGTCGCGACCATCGATGACGTTCTGCATGTGGCCGATGATGGTCGGGGCCTTGGCGAGGATGCGCTTGGACTTTCGGAGGTTGGCGTCGGGTGAGTTGTGCTGGCTGTCGGGGTCGAGGTTGCCGAGGATGGAGACGCAGGTGCGGATGATGTCCATGGGGGCGGCCGAGCCGGACTGGATCATCGGGCCGATGGTCTTGAGGAATTCGATGACGGGCGTGGGCAGGGCGCGGTTCGCGACGAGCTCGTCGCGGAAGCGTGCGAGTTCGGCGTCGTCGGGCTTGTGCCCTTCGATGAGGAGGAAGGCGACCTGCTCGAAGGTGGCGTTTGCGGCGAGGTCGGCGATCTCGTACCCGCGGTAGATGAGGCTCGTCTGCTCGACGCGGCAGATGCTGGTTTCGCCGGCGACGACGCCTTCGAGACCTTTGGCGGTTACTGCGGTGGACATCGCAATCGTCTCCAGTGTGTGTGAGGCTCCGGAGGCGGAGCGTCGTTTGGGACATGGCTCGTCGGGACGGTCCCGGCGGGCGAGTGGGTGATGTCGATTCGTCGCGCCTCCGTGCGTTGGGCAGTGTAGGTCGGCTGCGCGGCGTGGGCGTGGTGCGCGGCGTTCAGCGCCCGGGGATCTCCCATGGCTGGCCGGGCGTGTAGCCGATGGCGTCGTACAACTCCTGGCGTGTCTGCATGTCGTCGAGGAAGGAGGCCACGGAGCCGTCGCGCTTCAGGGCTTCGAGGGCGCGGGAGACGGCGCCCATGGCGACGCGGAGTGAGGTGACGGGATAGATCACGAGGTTGTAGCCCATCCGGTCGAAGCGGGACAAATCGATGATCGGGGTCCGGCCGAACTCGGTCATGTTGGCGAGCAGGTATGCCCCCGCTCGCCCGTCGTTGGAGGCGGTGTCTTTCAGAGCGCTGGCGAAGGTGGCGAATTCGTCCTCGCTTTCGAGCCCTTCGGGGAAGATCATTTCCGCGCCGGCCTGGACATATGTCTTGGCGCGATCGATCGCGGCGTCCATGCCTTCGACGCTGCGGGCGTCGGTGCGGGCGCAGATGATGAGGCTGCCGTCCGAGCAGTCGAGGCTGGCCTTGACCGCCCACTGGATCTTTTTGGCGGCGTGGTCGACGGGCACGAGGGTCTTGCCGTCGAGGTGGCCGCAGCGCTTGGGGAAGGCCTGGTCCTCGATGTGGAGTGCGGCGGCGCCGGCGTGGTTGTATTCGATGACGGCTTTGCGGACCATCTCGGCCTCGCCGAAGCCGGTGTCGGCGTCGGCGATGACGGGGATGGGGCCCTGCGCGTCGTGTGCGGCGGCGCAGATCTCTCGGATGACGCGAGTGAAATGGTCGAGTGTGAGGATTCCTATGTCGGGGACGGCTGTGGAGGCGCTGATGGCGGCGCCGGAGACGTAGCAGGCGTCAAACCCGGCCCGGGCGACGAGGCGAGCGGCGAGGGCGTTGAAGGCGCCCGGGGCGGCCACGCACCGGCTCTTCATGGATTCGCGTAATCGATCGGCGGGGTGTCCAGGAGTGCTGTGAGTCATCCGTGAATCTTAGCGGGCCCGGTGCGTGGCACGTGAGCTGGTGGTAGACTGGCGGGCATGTCAACCACCGCTCATATCGTCGCCGCACTCGTCACCATCGTTTCGGGATCACTTGCCGTCGCCCAGAATCGCAGCAGGCTCCGCGAACTCCCACTCTTCCCCATCGAACTCTTCGATCCGCCTGCCCTGGCCACCAGGGTCATGGCTGAGATCACTCCAGCGAGCATCCACGGCCATGTGGTCCACCTCGCCAACTTCGGCACGCGGCACACGCTGTCGGAGACCGAGTCTCAGACGCGGGGGATCGGGGCGGCGCGTCGGTGGATCAAGGCGCGGTTCGAGCGGTTCAGCGCCGACGGGGGAGACACGCTGGATGTCTCGTTCGAGCGCTTCGAGCAGTCGCCGATGCGCCGGGTGCCAGAGGCGGCGGAACTGGTCAACGTGGTGGCGGTGCTGCGCGGGTCGATGCCCGAGGCGGCGGGCCGATTGTATTACGTGATTGGTCACTACGACTCGCGCAACGGGGACGGGATGGATGCGGAGGGCGATGCGCCGGGCGCGAACGACGACGCGTCGGGCACGGCGGTGGTGTTGGAGCTGGCGCGGGTGCTGGCGGGGGAGCGGCTGGACGCCACGGTGGTCTTCATGGCGACGGCGGGCGAGGAGCAGGGGCTGCTGGGTGCGCGGCACCACGCGGAGCGGGCGTTGGCGCGGGGCGCGGACATCCGGGGCGTTCTGTCCAACGACATCGTGGGCGATCCCAGCGGGCCGGCGTTGGCGGATGGGACGGCGCGGGAGGCGAGGGGGTTGATCCGTGTGATGTCCGAGGGGATCCCGCGGGACGGATCGGCCGAGGAACTTGGGCGCATCCGGTCGCTCTCGGGTGAGTCGGACTCGACCAGCCGACAGCTGGCGCGGTTTATCGCCGAGGTGGCGGAACTGCACGGGACGGCGGTGAGGCCGATGCTGGTGTTCCGGCCGGATCGGTTCTTGCGCGGTGGCGATCACACGGCGTTCAACCAGCATGGGTACGCGGCGGTGCGGTTCACGGAGGTGTACGAGGATTACTCGCGCCAGCACCAGGACATCCGCCAAGTGGACGGCCGTGCGTACGGCGACGTGGCGGAGTATGTGGACGCGGGGTATCTCGCGGACGTGGCGCGGCTGAACGCGGCGGCGATCGTCCACCTGGCCAATGCGCCGTCGGTGCCGGGCAACGCGCGGATCATCACGGCCCGGCTGGCGAACGACACGACGCTGCGATGGGAGGCGAGCCCGGAGCCGGACACAGCCGGGTACGAGATCGTCTGGCGCCAGACCACCAGCCCGGTGTGGACCGACTCGGTGGACGTGGGGAACGTGACCGAGTACACGATCGAATTGAGCAAGGACAACCACTTTTTCGGCGTGCGGGCGTATGACGGGGAGGGGTATAAGAGCCCGGTGGCGTTCCCGGTGGCGGCGCGGCGGTGAGGCAGGTCCCCCGGCGCGCCGGGGTCCGAGCCGACCGGTCCGGTAAGGTACGTCGGATCTCCGAGCCGACAGTTTGCGTCGTGCAACGCGACGGCTGTTGCGGAGGGACGCGGAGGGGAGAGCTCAACGCGAAGGACGCGAAGAGCGCGAAGGGTTGGGAGAGTGGTGCGAAGGGTGCGGGGTGCGAGGGCGGTTGGGGGCTGGATGTGTGCTGGTGCGATATAGTGGTTCAGGAATGCGGCTCAGCGGCTGGATTGGGGCCCGGACAGGGCGATTCGGGCCGGTTCAGGCTCGTGGTACGGCAGAGGGAGGGGATCGGGCGATGGCTGGGGGCAGATATTTTTGGTTTTTGTGAAATCGTGAATCTTCCGCGGCATCTGATGGTATGAGGCATTGGATGCGCCCTGGGCCGGGTTGCTGCGCGCTCCCGGCGGCATCTCAGGTGAACGGTCGTTCAGGGATGGGCGACTGGCGGAGGTTGTGCTGTGCGTGCCGACGCTGTGGAGATCATCGCATGAACGATTCGAGGGTCAGGAACAAGGCTTTCGTCAACGCCTTCGTGGCGACGGAGCTGGTGGCGGTCGTGGTTGTGGCGATCGTTTTTCTCGGCGTGACGATCGCGGCGTCGGCGGGTTCGCGCCGGCTGGGGGGGTTGAACCGCGACCTGGCGAACCTGCGCCAGATCGGGGCGTGGACGTTCGCGTACGGCAATGACAACGAGGATCTGTACCCGACCCTCTCATCCGTG
>JADFGU010000072.1 GCA_022567535.1 Planctomycetota bacterium
AGGTGCCGAAGAAGCGCGTTCGCACGCGACTCCAGATCTTCGAGAATCCGCCTGGCGTCATTGATCCGGGCGGCGTCGGCGTCCGTGCCCGCCGCGTCGGGGTGCAGCGTGGCCACCCGGGTCAGATACGCCCGGTTCAGATCCCCCGACTCGATCTCGAACGCGGGATCAAGGCCGAGAATCCGGAACGGGTCGTCCTCGGGCGGCGTGGGCATGGTCGGGAACTGTACTCCCCGAGGCGGGGTCGAGATATGCCGCAGGCCGGGTTTGGGTATGCTTGACCGAGGTACCCGTCGAGTGAAGGCGACGTTTGGAGCACGGACGAGTTGGTGAAGCACATCGGCATCGTGGCAGTGAGCCCCGAAGGCGCGGCGCTGTGTTACCGCCAGATTTTCCGGCACGCGTCGAGGGTGCTCCCGCCGGAGGAGCATCCGAAGCTTTCGCTGCACAACGAGCCGCTCGAACTCTACCTCAAGGCGATCCGCGAGCGGGACTGGCACGATGTGGGAGATCGGCTCCGTCGGTCTGCCAAGATTCTCGCCGACGCCGGGGCGGACTTCTGCTTCACCCCCGATAACGCGATCCAGCACGGGGTCCACTTGGCAGAAACGGGGTCGCCGATCCCCTGGCTGAGCATGATCGACCTCGTGGCCGAGGCGTTGGACCGCGACGGGCGCAAGGTGGCCGGGCTGATCGGGGCGGAACTCGTGACGGGAGGATCGACCTACCAGACCTGCCTCGGTCTTCGCGGCATCCAGGTGCTGGCGCCGCACGCTGAACAGGCGGCGACGCTGGATCGGATCATCTTTCAGGAGCTGGTGTTCGGTCAGATCAGGCCTGAGTCGCAGCGGGCCGTGCTGGCGACCATCGAGCGTCTGGCGGATCGGGGGTGCGATTCGGTGATCCTGGCGACCAGCGAGGCACCGCTGCTGGTGACGGCGGAGAACTCGCCACTGCCTATCTACGACGCGGCAGACCTGCTCGCGGCCGGAGCGGTGCGTCGGGCCATGGGAGAATGATGGGGAATCGACTACCCTGACACAACCCAAAACTTCACGAAGGACTGGACGCGAGAACCTGAAGTGTGGTATCCTGCGTATAGCCGAGGCGATCGGACTGATGGTGCAGGAAGTCCGCGAGCGCCCCCACCCAAGGCCGCCAACCCCGGGCGGCAGGCTGCACCGGCCTGATGAACAGCGAGGGCTGGCACGAATCGGGCCCGTTGCGCGACGCCGCGCCGCAGGAAAAGGCAATCGGATTCAGACCGCGGTATCAAATGGAGTCTGCCATGACACCGAATATGAGAGAGCTCGCCACGCACAACCGCCGGACGCTCGATCGCTCATCGCGCATCGCGCGCTTGTTCCGATCGGCCGGCACGGTGGGCCGCGCTGCCCCCCGCTTCCAGGGGCTTGATACCCTGGAGAATCGGATTCTTCTCGGCGGCGATCACCCGAGCTTTGCGCTGCCGCTGTCTGTGGCGAACTCGACCGTGCTGACGCTGGACGCCAACGGGCGGGCGAACGATACGGGAGTGCTCAGCCCGGAGATGGACGACGACCTGTTCAGTTTCGTCGCCCCCGCAGATGACTTTGTGACGGTGTGGGCGGACACGCTCAACACTGCGTCGCCAAGCGCCCTGGACTCGCGGATCGAGGTCTATTCCTGGGACGGCCAAAACGCGGTGGTGGTCGCCTCGGGCTCGAGCAGCGACCTGCTCACCGGCGGGTTCAATAACACGGGGTGGGCGGGCTTCGTGGCGACTGGCGGCGAGACGTACTTCGTGCGCGTGATGAGCGACGTATTCACCGGCGCGAGCGCGACGGGCGATTACGTCGTCCGCGTGGACGCCAAGACCGATCCGCTCACGATCAACGGCAACACCGGCCGGACCTCGGGTTCGACCACTATCGTGCTGCCGGGCGAAGACCTTGTGTTCAGCATGACGACGCCCGTGGACGACGCATTTGATTCGCTCGCGACGTTCTACGGCGACGCAGACCCCGACCTGTTTGACGCACGCATCGACGTGTATGGCCCCGACGGACAGCGCATCACCTTCGACAGCGAAGCGGGGCGCCTGAGCAACCCGTACGCGGTGGCGCGGACGCAGCAGGACACGACGTATTACGTGCGTGTGCGCGGCGACCATTTCGTACCGGGGGATCCGCTCGCGCTGGGCCTGGTGACGATGAACGCGGACTTCGCGTCGACCGAAGCGCTGATCGACCCGGTCAATCGGCAGATCTTCAGCCCGACGTCGACAGTGAGCGACCGTGTCGAGGGCGTGATGGTCAATGCACGCGATCCGTTGTCGTTCGTGTTCCAGTCACTCGGAACGGGTCTGCACGTGATCACGTCGACCGGTGTGTTTCTTCCCCTTTTCACGCCGCCGCTGGACGACCCAGCGATGCACTTGTACGACGATCAGGGCAACCAGCTCGCCTTCAACAAGCTTGGCGGCTCGGCGGAGATTCAGATCCAGCTGAACGCGAATCAACGCTATCACATCGTGATCGAGTCGTTCGACAACGCCGTGCCGAACTTCCCGGCGGGCGCCGGCCTGGCAGTGTGGGTTGAGGCCCACCACACGTGGAACCAGGGGATCGTGGCCGGTCCGGTGGATGATCACGTTGGACTTCCGACGTTTGATCCGCAGAACCTGCCGGTGATCGGAACCCCCGAATACCAGCAGTTGCTCGATCAGTTCGGGCTGGCGACCCCGATCCAGTGGAGCGAACCACAGCTGCTGATCGACCCGTTCGGGAACCCGATCGGGGACAAGAGCTACTTCGTGCAGGCGCTGGCGCGGGGACGCATCCACCAGTCGGGCGATTCGGACCTGTTCAGCTTCGTGCCGCCGACGGACGTGCTGGGCGAATACAACGGCGACGACGGGAACCAGGACGGCGCGTTGTACCTTGGCGGGCTGGGCAGCTTCACGCTCAAGGGCACGACCGGCGGCCCGACGTACACGCCGGTCATCAAGCCCAACATCGGCATCTGGGACGCCAAGGACTACTGGCCGGTGGGCGGCGACTTCAACGGTGCGGTGCGCGCGATGGCGGCGTGGGATCCGGACGGAACCGGCGGCGAGCGGGAGATGATGGTCGTCGGCGGGGACTTCACCGAGATCGGCGGCGTGCCGTTCGATCACATCGCGGCTTGGCGATTCGACCCGGTGTTCCAGCGATTTGTGTGGTTCGACCTCGGCGGGGCCGACGGCCCGGTGAACGCGATCACCACGTACACGCTGCCCGGCGGCGGGAATGCGGCGTCGATCGTGGTCGGCGGCAGCTTCACGGCCCTGGGCGGTGCGGGCGCCAACCTGGCGATTGGCGATTGGAACGGGCTCGGCGTGGACTGGGCCCCGATCCAGGGGGGAACGAATGGCCCGGTGTACGCGCTTGAGGTGTGGGATCGGGACGGAGAAGACGAGAACTTCGTAGATCAGCTCGCCATCGGGGGCGACTTCACAAGTCCGGGCAACTTCGTCGCGGCGTATCAGAATGACGAGAATGTGCAGGAGATGAGCACGCTGAACCTTGGCATGAATGCGCCCGTGTGGACACTGCACGCCTTCATTGATCTGGAGTTCGATACGGACGTGGGATTTATCGTCGAGAGCCCGGTGCTGTACGCCGGAGGCGAGTTCACATTTGTTGACGGATCGTTGGAAGCACTTCGGCTGGCGTCGTTCAAGTTCGATCCGAATCTCTTCGTTCCGGCTTACGTCTGGTTCGCGATGAGTGGCGACACGGGCAAGGTGAACGGGACGGACAACACGGTGTTCGCAATGGCGAGCATGAACGACGAGATCGCCGGCCAGTGGGACCGCGACGACCGTCACGCGACGCGGGTGTCGATGGTGATCAGCGGCACGCGAGAGGCGTTCGTGAACATGTTCCTGCGTGTGTACGACTCGAACTTCAACCTGATCTATACGAATGACACGATTCAGCCGCCGCTCCCCGACCCCGCGGGCATGAACGACTTCTCGCTGCTGCCGGGGCTGGGATTCGAGGGCATCCAGGTGTGGGGCGGGGAGACGTATTTCATCGAGCTGACGAGCCTGGCGTCGACCGGGCGCTACACGCTCACCGTGAGGACGGACGCGCAGCAGCCGCAGGGAATCGACGTGATTTCCAGGCACACCGAGCCGTTCCCAGCGGGCTCCTGGCCACAGGCGTCGGAGATCCTGCTCTCGACCGGGTCGGGCGGCGTTGGCGACGGGCGGAACTTCCTCGCGCCGCAGACGTCGGCGTTCAACTTCCGCAGCTACGAGATCACGCCATCGGGCAAGGGGATCGTCCAGGTGCAGGAACTCGCGGGGATCGAGTGGATCCAGGACACGGATCTGTACAAGTTCCGCGCGCCGGCGGACGGAACAGCCGAGATCCGCATCGCCACGCTCCAGATTTCGGACGACTTCTTCGAGCAGATTGTGGACTTTGTAAACGGTTCGACCGAGACGGTCTTCAAGGAGAAGACGCTCAACAGCTTCTTCGACTCATACCTCAGGGTGTACGACAACGATTTCGTGCTGATCGCCGAGAACGATGACAATGCGGCGGTCAAGGGCGCGATGGAGCTCTATCAGACGGGCGATTTCCAGCGATGGTTCACACAACGCGACGCGCGGATAGTGATCAACGTTGAGGCCGGCCAGGAGTACTTCATCGAGGTTTCCAGCGCCCAGCTCCGCTCGCTCCAGGCCGATCCGAGCACCGTGGAATGGCGTTCGGCGACGGGTGGGTACGAGCTGCTCATCAACTCGATGCCGAACCTGTTCCCGTTTGCGAACCCGAATACGGGCATACCCGACGATCACGTGAACATCTTCGGCACGGGGGTGAGTCTCTCGCAATCCACCGTGATCCCGATGGATTCGGCGGCCGGGACGGGTTCGGTCACTGGCGTCATCGACACCCACATTTTCAACCCGTTTGACGTCGACTTCTTCCAGTTCATCGCGCCCGCGGAGGGCGTGGCGTCTGTCACAGTGACGCCGACGGGCGCCGGCTCGACGCTCAACCTGTTCATGGCGATCTACGACCGAAATGGTTTCCTGCTGACGAACGCGAACGCCCCGGCGGGCGAATCGCTGACGCTGGTTGTGGCGGCGCTCAAGGGCGACCAGTTCTATGTGCAGATCGATGGGCAGGTTTCGAGCAACGGCACCTATCGGGTAGACGTTTCCGGCCTGCCGTTCAGCGATGACCACGCCAGCGCCGGCAAGTGGCTGGACGCGACGGAGCTGGAGATTCTGGACTTCCTCGGGGTCGCGACGGACTCGGGCAGGATCGAAGCGCCCGGCGACGTCGACCTGTTCAAGTTCAACACCCTGACGTTCGACATCGCCGAGATTACGCTGACAAGCCTGAGCCCATCGCTGGATCCGATCGTGCGCGTGTACGAGATCCAGGAAGACAGGGCCGGCAACCCGGTGCTGCTGCAGGTCGCGTTCAACGACAACGGGCCCACCTCGCTGAACTCGCACACGTTCTTCCCGGTCACGGCCCCGCCTCGCACGTCGCTCCTGACCGGCAACACATACAACACGTACTACATCGTTGTGGCCGGCGTGGACCCGAATGCGGACTTCGGCGACTACGAACTTTCGCTGCGGATCTCGCCCACGGACGATCACGCGGACGACACGCAGTTCGAGTTCGCCACGCCGGTGCTGGTCGATTCGGTGTTCGGCATAGGCGCCTCGTCCGGCATACTGGAGATCAGCGGCGACACGGATCTGTTCCAGTTCGTCGCGCCGGCGGGCGGGCCTGCGTCGATTACGGTGCTGTCCGACGCCTCGAGCACGCTGCGCCCGAACCTGTGGGTGTATGACTCAAACTTCAACCGACTCACGGACCTCGCGACCGGGCTGCAGGTGGTGACCGGCGACGATGCCGCGGTTTCGACCACTACGTTCAGCTTCACCGCGGTGCGCAACCAGACATACCTGTTCGTGATCGGCGGCGTGTCGGGCGGCGGTGTGACGGTGGACAACGGGTCCTACACCGTGTCCATCGAGGCTCCGCCTGTGGACGATCACGCCAACAGGTCCGAGTTCGTGCTGGCGACCCAGATCCTGCTGTTGCCCGAGACCGGCGACGGTGCCGCGGTCGGGACGATCGGCAAGGAAAACGACACCGACCTGTTCTTCTTCGAGACGCTCGTCGGTGACGACTACGTGATCAGCATCGACGCGGCGGTGGGCGCCTTCAACCCCATCGTCGAGCTGTTCGACCTGAGCCAGAACTCGATCGCGATCATCGTGGATGGCAGCGCGGGAGACGAGGACGGGCTGCGCAACGGCAGCGTCGTGACAACGCTCACCGCCGGCGCGGCGGGCGAGATCTACTACGTCCTCGTCAGCTCCGACCCCGCGGGTCCGCAGCGGACGGGCGACTACGCCGTCGCGATCGACGGAGAGCCGCCCACAAACCCGCCCGGCCCGATCAACGACGATCACGCGGACGCGGGCGAGTTCTCGCTGGCGACGGTGATCTCGCTCTCCGTGCGGACGGGCGACGGGCTGGCGACGGGCACGATCGAGGTGTCGGGCGATACGGATCTGTTCCGGTTCACCTCCCTGGCGAGCGGCGAGGCGTTCGTTCAGATCGTCGCGCCCGACGGCTCGCTGCTGGACGCCGAGCTGCGCGTCTACAACCAGGCGGAACAGCTGATCCGCTTCGATTCCGAGGGTGTGCCCGGGGCGGAGGCATCGACAGCGTTCCCGTCAACAGGCGTCGGGCAGGTGTTCTACCTCGAGGTAGGCGGCGTCGGGTCGAGCTTCGGGTCGTACTCGGTCCGTGTGAACACCGCTCCGGAGGTGTTCCACCTGTACTTCCCCGAGGGATTCGCGAACCCGGATATCCGCGAGTTCGTCTCCCTGGCCAATCCGAACTCGTTCCAAGTCACCTACGAAATCACGCTGTACTACGAGAACACAACATTGGCGCCGGTGACGGTGACGCCCGCAGGCGGCACGCAGCTGACCGGCGGCGCTCGGGGAGGCATCACGCTGAGCGGGTTCGGAGCCGTGCTGGACGGCGTCGCGCCCAACGAGCCATACTCCATCCAGATCACGTCCAACGGTCCGCTGGGCGCGGTATTCGCGCACTATGACTTCGGCCTGGCGCTGGGCGAGAGTTTCACGGAGACGGTGTCGACGCTGTGGAGCTTCGCGAGCGTGACGCGCCAGCCGGGCGCGGTGAACGACTTCCTGGTGTTCTTCAACCCCAACCCGACGGATGTGCGTGTCACGATGACGGCGTATACGTCTCGTGGGCAGGTCGTGCTGACACAAACCCTCGGCGGGAACCGTCGCGGCGGGTGGGACATCGCTTCGACATCGCCGCTGCCGACGGAGACGTTCGGCGTGGTCATCACCTCCGCGCCGGTGGACCCGAACGACAGTCATATCGGGATTGTGGCGTCGCTGAGCCACTTTGACACCAACAACAGGGTCGGGTACTCGGTGATGGGCAACTCGGACGGGGGCGCGACGCGGGGCGTTGTGACCAGCCTGGAGAACACCGACGCGGTGACGCCGCTGGTCAGCCTGTTCAACGCCGGCCCGAGCGTCGTGTCGGTAACGCTCCGCTCCAGCTACACGCAGGTGCCGCTCCCGGATGTCATCAAGATCGTTGAGATCCGGGCGGGTGAGACGATTGCGCTGGACGCGGCGGGTCTCGGGCTCACGTCCAACCAGCCCGTGGGCCTGCGCTACGACGCGACGGGCAAGATAACCGTGCTCGCGACCGAGTCGTTCGCCGGTGAGGCCAACGCAACGCAGGCGGGCACCAACGCCGGCATGAGTTTCTTCTTCGGCGACGCGTTCATCAATACGGCGTCGGCGGGCGTCAAGTACCTCGAAACACTGGGGTTCTACAACCCGTCGAGCACCGTGCTGACCGTGAATGTCGAGCTGTTCTTCCTGAACGGGGAATCTGCGACGACGCAGGTGACGCTGGCCGCGGATGGTTTCGCGACACTCGAACTGCACGAGCTGAACTTGATCCTGGATCGTGGCGGCCTGCAGTTCTTCGCGATCAAGGTCTCCGCGGGATCGCCGTTCATCGTCGAGATGACGCACTACGACCTGTTCCTCGGCGGAGGCTGGAGCACGGGCGGCGCCCCGCTGGGGCTGCTCAACTCGCTGTCATCCATGGGCTGAGCCCCGACATCGCGGCTGAACATCCATCGGAGCGGGACCACGCGTCCCGCTCCGTTCTTATTTTCAGCCGATGGCCAGACGCAGCGCGGCTCCGATCACGAGCCGTCCCCGGGTTCGGCCGACTCGACGTTGTACACGCGCGCCCATTCGTCCAGGCCTCCGGCGTAGAACCAGACCCCGTCGTACCCCAGTTCCAGGAGACGCTTCACGACGCCGGGCGCGAAGTAGTCGCCGGGATGCTGCCCATACACGACGATGCGGTCAAACGCTTCGAGTTCCGGGTTCCGTGCTTCGCCGCGCTTGAATTCGGGGAGTTTCATGTTGCGGGCGCCCGGGATGTGGGCCGCCTGGTAGTCCGACGAGGTCCGAGGATCGATGAGGACGATGATCGTGTCGTCCGGCCGGCGCTGCTGGAGGACGTAGTAGGTGCGGACGCCCGAGAGACTGATGGTCCTGATGTCCTTGTCCGAGACGGTCGGGGTGCATCCGGTCACGCCGATCAGGATCCCGGCCAATACAATGCGGGCGGGCGACGAGTGAAAGGTGATCTGCGGCATCGCCAAAGAATACGCGGGCGGATGGGTGCGTTCATCGTGTGGCGACAGGCAATGCGTCCGGGCACGGGGCGTTGAGCGGGCACGGGGCCATGTGGGCACGATATGGAGGTTTGGATGGCGTTCAGGCTCGGCAGGCGTGCGGCGAGAATGGCAGTTGTGGTCAGCTGCACGCTGCCCGCGTGGGCGTGGCGGCCGGCGCTCGGCCAGCCAGAGGGTGCTCGCGCCGACGACCGCATGGTGCACGCGACGCTGGTGAGCGAGCACCGGACCGTGCAACCGGGCGAGCGGGCCTGGCTTGGGATCCGTATGCAGATCGAGCCGGGCTGGCACGTCTACTTCGACGGGCTTAACGACACCGGCATGCCGATGCAGGCGCGGTGGGATACGGACGACGACGTGAAGATGGGTGCGATGGTGTGGCCCGCGCCGCGGCGAGAGATCACAGCCGAGTTCATCCTCGACCACGTGTACGAGGGCGACGCGCTCGTGCTCGTGCCCGTGGACGTGCCGGAGGACGCGAATCCGGGCGACGAGATCCGCGTGCGGGGTCGGCTGCGGTGGATGGTCTGCCAGGACATCTGCCTGCTCGAACAGGGCGAGGTTTCGATCGTTCTGCCGGTCGGTGAGCCCGGACTGAAGCCAGCGAAGACCGAAGACGCCGTGTTGTTCGCCCGGGCCCGCTCGCGCCTGCCCGAGAGCAAAACGGACACGAACAGCGACATCGAGATCGAGGTGGCGGGCTCGGCGCTTCGAGTGCGGGCGGCCCAAGCGGAGTACCTGGCGTTCTACCCCGCCACCGACTGTGCTGCCCCCAGGGATCTCATCCGCGATGGCGAGTCGAAATCGGGCGAGCTTGTGGTACACTTTGAGGAGTCCCGGCCGAGGGTGCGGGGGCTGATCGAGGTGCGGCGGGGCGAAACGACACGCATCTATCGGGTGACGATCCCGATAGAAGACGCCAAGAGTGTGGAGCACGGGTCGGCGGTCGACCCGCCAAGGCAGCGGTAACTAAAGAAGTGATCCGAGCGGATCACCCCGCGACGAACAGGCCCGCAGGGTCGAGACCCGGCGGACAATCAACAGGAGTGACGAAAATGACCCGATCGCTGAATAGACGCTTGGCCGGGACAATCCTTGCCGGAGCCGCGGTGTGTGCGCTTGCCGCGTCGGCACCAATGCTCGGCCCGGAACACGCGGAGCACGCCGCCCCGCCCAAGATCGGCGAGAAGGCGCCGAACTTCACGCTGACGGACCTCGACGGGAAGAAGCACGACCTGAAGACGTACCTCGAGGACGGCAAGACGATCGTGCTCGAGTGGTTCAACCCCGGGTGCCCCTGGGTCGTGCGCGCGCACGAGAACGACACCATGAAGGAGACGTTCGATCGATTCAAGAAA
>JADFGU010000073.1 GCA_022567535.1 Planctomycetota bacterium
CGGCTTTTTTCTTTTCAGGATACGAAGTCGTCGGCGTCGTCGGGTTGTTCGGGTGCCAGGTATTCAGGTTGTGGCGTGGTCGGTTGTTGCGGTGGGGAAGCGGGGGCCGCTTGTTGCTTTGGCTTCGCGGGTGGCTTCGGTGGTGAGGTCGGCTTGCTCAGGTCGAGCGAAAGTTCTTCGGCAATATCAGCGGGGGCGGCTTGCTGTTTTGGTTTAACGTGCGGCTGCGACGGTGGGGTAGGCGACGGCGTGCCGCGGGGTTGCTGATCGGCGAGAACGGCGACCAACGCTTTATAAAGTAGCTCGTTGCTCGTGGGAGTGAATTTTTTGCGGTCGACCGTCAAAGCTCCCCAGTAGCCCATAATTTCGCGGCGGAAGTCGTCTTTGCGGCTGTCCGGGATCTCGATCTTTTCCTCGATCGACCTCATCAGCCGCTCATCCGGCTCCTCGTCCTGCCCGGTGTACTTGTTCTTGACCTTCTCTTTCTGGGTGTACGCCTTGATATTGTCCACGTAGTTGGCGCAAAGGCGGCCGATCGCCTCCTCGTCAGCCGAGATCGCTCGCTGGACCTCGTTCTTGACGATGTCCTCGTACTCCTCCTTGACGAGGGCGAGGAGCTCCTTGTATCGCTTCTTCTGATCCGAGGAGACGATCAGGGAGTGATGGTCCAATCCTGCCTCCAGCTCGTTCAGGACCATGAACGGATTCACGCAGGTGCCGTTCTCATCGATGACAAGGGCGTTCGAGATCTTGTCCTGAATATACCGGGGCGAGATTCCCGCCATCCCCTCGTGGATCGACTCCTCGCGAAGCTCCTTGATGTTGTCCTCGGTGAAGCCGGGCAGCGTCTTGCCGTTGTAGAGCTTGAGCTTCTGGAGGAGGGACAGCTGAGCCTTCTTCGGCTCCTCCAGGCGAGTGAGGATCGCCCACATCGCCGAGACTTCGATCGTATGCGGTGCAATGTGCTTTCCGCGGATCTTCAGCTCGTTGTAGTCCTTCTGATAGATCTTGATCTCGTCGATCAGCGTCGTGATGTACGGGATGTCGATCTTCACCGTGCGATCGCGGAAGGCCTCCATCATTTCGTTGTTCTGTAGCTTCCGATACTCGGGCTCGTTCGTGTGCCCAAGAATGACCTCGTCGATGTCCGTCTGTGGAAATTTCTTCGGCTTGATCTTGTGTTCCTGGGACGCTCCGAGGAGATCGTACAGGAAGGCGACATCCAGCTTGAGGACCTCGATGAACTCGATCAGCCCGCGGTTGGCCACATTGAACTCGCCATCGAAGTTGAAGGCGCGCGGGTCGGAATCGGAGCCGTACTCCGCGATCTTTCGGTAATTGAGATCTCCGGTCAGCTCGGTGGAATCCTGGTTCTTCTCGTCCTTGGGCTGGAAGGTGCCGATGCCGACGCGGTCCTTCTCGCTCAGCACGATGCGGCGCACGCGGACATGGCCCATCACCTTGCGCCAGTCGCCCTCGTAGAACCGCATGAGGTCGTCCATGATCTTTCGGCTGAACGGGTCCGGGTCGCCCAGGACGCGCAGCTGACCCGTGTGGTTGGTCGGTTTGTACGCCGCGTTGAGCCGTTCCAGCAGGTCTTCACGGGCCTCGCGCGGGACCAGCATCAGCGGATCCTCGTGCATGGGCGAGGGGAAGTCGTGGGTCTTGATGGCTTCACCGGGCGAGCCCTCAATCGGCGTGACGCCGCATCGCTCGTCGAGCAGCCAGCTGAACGAGTACAGCGCGCCCTCGGGCGTCCTGGTGTAGTGTTCGAGCCCCTTCTTGAGCAGGCGCGCGATCGTGCTCTTGCTGGACCCGACCGGGCCGTGCAGCAGCAGGATGCGCTTGTCGGTGCCGTACCCCTCCGCCGCCGAGCGGAAAAAATCCACCAGCTGCATCAGCGCCAGGTCCAGGCCGTACACGCCGTCCGCACCATCGGCGAACGGGTCGGAGAAAAAGTGGTACCGCACGCAGTCGCGCTTGAACACCCGATAGTTCTTCGAGCCGAACGACATGATGGCGTCGTAGATGCGCTGGTAGGCGTTGCGCACCGCACCCGGATTCTCGGCGCAGATGTCGAGGTAGTCGAAGAACGTGCCCTCCCAGTGGTGGTCCTGGAAACTCTCGCGGTCCAGACGTGATTCGATCAGCGAAGTGAGTTGCTCGCCGGTCGCCTGGCTCGTCGTGTCGCTCTCGTCGGGTGAGTGGATCATCGGGGCGCTCCTCGCGACCCGGCGGCTCGGCACGGGTCGGCATCACGGTTCCGTCCTTAGAAACCCCCGGCGGGCCCGGCTAGCGCCCGTCGGCAGCATCGTGCGCCCGCTGCCGCCGCCTCGGCCTGCGCGACGCCTCACCCTAGTATCGGTTCAACGACGCGATCGGCCAAAGCCCCTGCGGCAGCCTGTCTCCCATTCCATACGGCCAGACCCTCCACGAGGATCGCCCGATAGACCCGCACATCTGACATACACTTGCACATGTCTTTCGGACTCTCTCGGGGCAGGCCTTTGGACGTTGCCGGGGGCGTCGTCGGGGTCACCGCCGAGGAGCTCGGCCCGCTGCCGGACGCGATCCTCACCGACCCGTCCGCCGGGTGGCAGGATCCCGGCGCGTGGTTTACAGACCCCACACGCCCCCTCGATATCGAGATCGGCTCGGGCAAGGGCGGGTTTCTGCTCAAGCAGGCCGCCCTGGAGCCGACCACCAACTTCCTCGGCATCGAGCGGGCGGGCGAGTTCTATGCCTATACCGCCGATCGGCTGAGACGTTCGGGGCTGACCAACGTGCGGATGCTCAACGCCGATGCGACGGCGTTTCTGAAGTGGCGCTGCCCCAGCGGAATCGTCCGCGTGATCCACCTGTATTTCTCCGATCCCTGGCCCAAGAAACGCCACCACAAGAAACGCGTCGTGCAGGACGCCTTCCTCGCCGACGCCCATCGCGTGCTCGAGCCCGGCGGCGAGCTTCGGATTGTCACGGACCACGACGGCTACTGGGCGTGGATGGAGGAGCACTTTGCGAGGTGGACGTCGGCGTTGGGGTGGGGGTTGGTGGCGGAAGCGACGGAGCGACGAAGCGACGCAGCGACGAAGGGGAAGAAGGATCCTGCAACGAGCCGCGACCGGAAGGGAGCGGTCCCCTCCAACCCAACGAGCCGCGACCGGAAGGGAGCGGATCCGGTCAGAGTATCCGCAACCGCTCCGACCGAGACCGATCCACCGCTTCCTGCCGGGCGCGGCTCGTACTCGGGCACATCGTCGGGCCCGTTCCAGCGCCTGCCTTTCGAGGCGACCGGCTCGGCGGACGCGGGCGAGCTCGTCGGAACGAACTTCGAGCGCAAGTACCGCCGCGAGGGCCGCCCCTTCCACGCGTGCGTGCTGAAGAAAAGTAAGGACTGGCTCACTCAGCCCCCAGCTTGACCCTGACCGGAGAAATCAGGCGGCTTTTCGAGAGGCCAGAGGGACGGTTTTTTCAGGAAAAGCCGTGCCGCTCAGAGACGCTTCGATTTGATCGAACACCTTGCGGCTGAACATCTTCTTCACGTCGATGTCAAGCCGTTTCAATCGAGTCGCCGCTGCGCGAACATCCTCCGGTGAGGCATGGAGGCACGAGATCGCTCCCTGGATGCCAGGCACGACTGTGCGTTTGGCGAATCGAAACTGGGCGGTGTTGGCCGCAGTAAGCACCGCGATCGCTGAGACGCCGCCCAAGATGTACGCAGCGGTATCGATCAGCGTCGGTTGGGACGAATTGCCCGCAGCCATGATCGTCCATCCAAATCCGATGACGAAACCGAACAACGCAAGGACTGTCCATGCATCTATCGGCCCTGACTCGCGTCGTCTCTGGACAGCGGTGTAGCCTTCGTGAAGCGCTGCTGCCACTTCCGTTGCAAGGTCCGAGGCGACGGTGTCACGTGTTCTGTAGAGATCTTCTACGCACGCGCCTGCTGCGAGCGCACCACTCAGTATTGGGTTGGTCTCTTCTGCGAGCACTGCGATGTTGACTCCGGCGACTCGGCTTGCGCCCGAGTAGCGGAGCGGATTGGCTGGATGCTTGGCTTTGCATTTCGAGCACCGAGTTTCATGCCCGACGGTTCCTTGGTTGCTTGTGGGAAGATAATAAACGTGCTTCGCACGACGGATGCTGAACAGCTTGAATGGCGTTGGTTCCTGGCAGGTGGTGCAGAAATCCGCGACCCAGCCGAGTTTCTTCCGCCTTGTCTTTGTTCCCGAGACAAATATCATGCTGACGGAGTCGTCAAAGAGGACAGCCAGCGTGAGTCCCATGGATCAAATCGACCAAAGAAAATCCGTCCTCCTCCTGTCCGGTGGGCTGGACAGCGCCACCGTGCTCGCCATGGCCGTCCGAGAAGGGTTCGCCTGCCACTGCGTCAGCTTTGACTACGGGCAGCGGCATCGGTTCGAGATCGCCGCCGCTGCACGCGTCGCCGATTCGCTTGGGGCGGCATCGCATCGCGTCGCGCAGCTGGACCCGGCGGCGTTCGCGGGCTCGGCGCTCACCGGCGACATCGCTGTGCCCAAAGGCGGCGGTGGGGGGGGCAACGCGATCCCCGTCACCTACGTGCCCGCCCGGAATCTGATCTTTCTTTCGTACGCGGTCGGGTTGGCCGAGGTGCTCGGCGCCCGGGACATCTTCATCGGCGTCAACCAGCTCGACTACTCGGGCTACCCCGACTGCCGCGCAGAGTTCATCGCCGCGTTCGAGCGGGCGGCCAATCTTGCGACCAAGGCCGGCGTGGAAGGCTCGCCCTGCCGCATCCGAACGCCGTTGATCGACATGACCAAGGCCCAGATCATCCGCGCCGGGACCGATCTCGGCGTGGAGTACGCCCTGACGCGCTCGTGCTACGACCCCGATCAGGACGGGCTGGCGTGCGGCGGGTGCGAAGCCTGTATGCTCCGCCGGGCGGGGTTCGAGCAGGCGGGGGTGGCCGATCCGACCGGGTACGCGGGCGCGGGCTGCAAGGCATGAAGGAAGTCAACGATCAGTCTGAGCTTCCCATCGCCGAGACGTTCTCGTCCATCCAGGGCGAGGGCAAGCTGGTGGGCACGCCGTCGTTCTTCATTCGTGTCAGCGGGTGCAACCTGCGGTGCACGTGGTGCGACACGCCGTACGCGAGCTGGTCGCCCGAGGGTCAGCAGCGGTCGGTGTCGTCGCTGATCGACGAGGCGGTCGCATCGGGGCTCAAGCACATCGTGCTGACGGGCGGAGAGCCGATGATCTTCGACCCGATCACCCCGCTGTGCAACTCGCTGCACAAGCGCGGGCTGCATGTGACGATCGAGACCGCCGGCACGGTCCACCGCGCGGTGGCGTGCGACCTCATGAGCATCAGCCCGAAGCTGGCCAACTCGACGCCGACCGAGCACGACCCGCGCGATCCGGGCGGCACATGGCGGCGGCGGCACGAGGCGCGTCGGCTCAACATCGACGCCCTGCAGCGGCTGATCGACGACGCTCGCGGCGCCGGCCGCGCGTTTCAGCTCAAGTTCGTCGTCACCGGGCAAGAGGACGTGACGGAGATCGACAGCCTGCTCGATGCCCTCGACAACTGGTCGAACCACGACGTCCTGCTCATGCCCGAGGGCGTCACCCCGCCCAGCCAGGAGCAATGCGCCTGGATCGTGCGCGTGTGCACCCAGAGGGGCTGGCGATTCTGCCGTCGGCTGCACATCGATCTGTTCGGCAACGTTCGGGGTACGTGAAAGCCGTGACGGTTCGGGTCACTGCGTCACTCGACGCTTCTCGCGTCGTATGCGTCCAACGGTCGGCTCGGAGATCCGACCTACCTCTTCGTCACTCCGTCACTTCGTCACTCCGCCACTCCGCCACTCCGTCTCTTCCCCACCGCCCCGTCCACATCGCCCGCAGCACGCGCTGCACGTCGTCGCTGATCACCAGCAGGCAGGGCAGGACCACGAGGATGATGCCGGTGGCGGACATCAGACCGAAGCTGATCGTGATCGCCATCGGGATGAGGAACTTCGCCTGGAAGGACTGCTCGAGCATAAGCGGCGTGAGCCCGAGCACGGTCGTCACCGTGGTCAGCAGGATCGCCCGAAAGCGGGCACGGCCAGTCAGCATGGCAGCCCCGGCAACGGACCAGCCCTTGGCACGCTTCTCGTTGAAGAACTGCATGTAGATCAACGAATCGTTGACGACGATCCCGGAGAGCGCGATGAACCCGATCATCGACAGGAACGTGACCGTATACCCCAGCACGAAGTGCCCCCACACCACGCCGATGATCGCGAACGGGATCGCCGACATGACGATGATCGGCTGCAGGTAGCTGGAAAACAGCCACGCGAGGATGACGTAGATGAGACCCGCGGCGACCAGCATGCCCAGGGGCAGCGTCGAGAACGACTCGGTGAAGTCCTTCTGGCGACCGCGCTCCACGATCTCGATGCCCGCGTACGCCGCGACCAGCTCCTTGAGCATCGGCTTGAGCGCCCGCATGACCAGCTCCGGGTTCTCGCCCGAAGAGCGCCTGACGTCCGCCCGGACGGTGATCGCGCGCTTCCCGTCCAGCCGACGAAACGAGGCGTACGACTGCGCGTCCTGGATGCGTGCGACCTCGGACAGCGGCACAGCTCGGCCGTCGGGCGAGAACACGAACATGCGCTCGATGGCGGCGAGGCTGTTGCGGATCCGCTTCGGCAGGATGACGCGCACATCCACGTCCTCCTGGACGCCCGGGAACGTGTGCGCCTCGAGCCCGAACACGGCGCCCTGCACCTGCCGCGCCAGTGATTCCGTCGTGAACCCAAGCTCGTTGGCGCCGTCGCGCAGGGTGAGCCTCAGCTCGCGCTGCCCCGCGTCGGCGTCGTTCGAGATGTTGAACACGGCTTCCTTGGTCGCGAGCAGGTCTTCCAGGGCCGCCACCGCGCGCTCGATCTGCTCGGGGCGCTCGCCGACGACAGCCAGCTCGATGCCCGGCCCGCCGGGCCCGCCGCCGACAGACTCGATCTCGAGGCTCTTGACCCCGGGCATCTCGCCCAGCGCCTCACGCACCGCATCGATGACAGCCGAGCTGTCGCGCTCACGCTGCTCGACCGGATACAGCTCGACGATGACCTGTCCGATGTGGCTGGCGGAGGAGTCGAATCCTTCGCCGTTGAGATCCCCGATGGCGCCGGCTTGCGCGAACGCGGACTTGGTCTCGGGCTGATCGAGAAAGGCCCGCTCGATCCTGGCGACGAAACGGTCGGTGACGGCGGTGGGCGTGCCGGCGGGCATCAGAATCGTGGCGTTCACGGTCTCGGCATCGCTGTTCTCGAACAGAATGAACTTGAGGCGACCGCCCGCGAACATGGAGACCGAGCCGATGAGAATGGCGATCGAGACCGCAAGCGTCGTGTACCGCCGCCGGAGGCACCGCCCCGCGAAGCGCGTGTAGGTTGGAATGAGCAGATGGTCGAAGAAGTGGTCGCGGGCGGCGTCGAACCGGTCTTCGAAGCGCTGGGCCCGGCTCTGCCGGTGCAGCGCGACCCGCCGGTCGTGGTGGAGCAGGCTGTGCCCCATGTGGCTGGGCAGAATGAACAGCGACTCGATGAGCGAGACCGTCAACGCCACGCCGACGACCACCGGCAACGCGCCGAGAAAATCGCCCAGCGTGCCCTTGATCAGCGCCAGCGGGAGAAACGCGCAGATGGTGGTGAGCACCGTCGCTGTGACGGGCCAGGTGATCTGCTGCGCCCCGCGAATCGCCGCTGTGAGCGGGTCCTCGCCGCGCTCGTGCCGCGTCACGATGTTCTCCGCCACGACGATGGCGTCGTCCACGAGGATCCCCAGCACCACGATGAGACCGAACATCGTCAGCAGGTTGAGCGTGATGCCCACGAAGTACATCATCGTGAGCGTCCCGCCCAGCGAGACGATCAGCCCGATGGCGACCCAGAACGAAACACGCCAGTTCAGCAGAAGCACCAGCGTGATAAAGACCAGCATCCCGCCCCAGAGCGCATTGCGCGTGAGCAGGTTGAGTCGCCCCACTACGAAACGCGCCAGGTCCGTTGTAATGATGACCTCGCCCGGCGCCGGCGGACGAGAGAGCCCGAGCTCATACGCGGCAACCCTCGGCGACGGCGGGCTGTCGTCGCTCGGCCGACGCAGCAGCGATACCAGACGCTCCCGGGCCGTGAGCTTCAGGTGCTCGCCGCGCCGACCCACGGCATAGGCCTTGACGATCTCCGACATCTGCACGATGTCCTGCGTCCCGTCGCGCATCACGGTCGCGAACACGACGGGCTGACCGTTGAGCCGAGCCGTCAGGTCGATGTCCTCGAACCCGTCGCGCACGTCCGCGATGTCGCCGACGCGGAGGACCTGCCCGTCGTCGCCGGCCTGGATGACGATCCGCCGGACCGCATCGGCCCGATCGTCGGCGCCCATCGTGCGCACGGCCGTGTGCTGCGTGGACGATCGGACCGTCCCGCCGGGCAGCTCGATCATTGCCTCACGGATGCGCGCGGAGATCTCCGGCAGGCTCAGCCCGTGCGCGAGCATGGCCTCGGGCCGAACCTCGACCGTGATCTCGTCCCCGTTCACCCGGATCAGGGTGAGCGGGCCGCGCGGCGGCGGAGCATCGGGCGATGGCTGGAACATCCAGCGATGGCTGGAACATCCAGCAAAGCAACCCATTCTGTGCAAAACACATCCCATTCGGGGTACTGGCTAGTAGCTAAATCAATCGTCCCAGCCTTCTTTCCACCACGCGGCGCGCAGCCCGTTCCATACGGGGGATCAGTCACAACCGCATCAACCCTATCCAGGGTCGACAGTATCTCCATGCAATCGCCGTGGTATAAAGTGGCATCGCCTATGTGAACGACATCATTCATGGCCAGGCTCAATCACCTCCACCGTCCAGGCCATCTCGATCGGCTTGCCACCTGCCCCCGTTACTTCTCTGCGATCTCGCCATTTCCCAGACTGTCTGTTCTTCAGCCAAAAGATTGCTGCAGTAGTTTCGGGAGGGTAATACTTGGTCAGCTCAGTGAGCGTTATCTTGCCCTGATAATTGCTGACATGGGTGTCTGGATGTTCATAGCCGAGGGCTCGTTGATACAGGCTCTTCGCTACTTGGCAGTCCGCTATTTCTTTGCCTTCGTTTATGGACTCAAGAAATTCTGGATGCTGATTCTTCCAATTATTGATGGTCGTCTCGGAAACTTCAAAGAAATCAGCCAGTTCCTTGTCGGTCGCCCCGAGCAGACACATTTTCTTAGCCTGCTCTGGCGTCTTCTTCGGATCGTAATCTGATGGTCTGCCGGCTGGCATCATTTCCTCCGCTTGGCTTACGCCGCTAATTCGCTATGTTCCACGTGAATCCATGTTATTGTGGTACTATGTACACATGGCCGTCAAACATGAATGCAGTAAGTGTAACAAAGATCTGGGCACACGCCACGGCAAGTACCGCTATTGTCTGGAATGCCATGCAACCAATATGAGAGCTACTCGACCGAAATATTCAGAGTTACCGCCTATCACCAGAATGAAGGCCAATGCCAGAGCTTATGCTCATGTGTATCTCAATCGTGGAAAAATCAAAAAAGGGCCGTGTAAGCAGTGTGGCAGTGAACAAACACAAATGCATCATGAGGACTATTCAAAACCTCTTGAGGTGACTTGGCTATGTCGGCCACACCATCTTGAACATCACGCTTAGATTCTCCAATTATCCTCTGCGTCTACATTATACCTGTTCGACAGCAGCTGATATTTGATTCTCTCGATACAGCCAATAATTCGGTCAGAAATCAAAGAGATATGATAACCCTTCGGCGGTGGCACCCAAAACTCACTCGTACAACTGCTATCATAGACCACCACGCCAACGATGCCCTGTATCTCACCACTCTCGGCATCCTTGAGTAAACTCTTACAACGTTCCACCAAATCAGCATTAGGCTCTACCGTTTTGATCTCGGTGACACTCATTCGAAAACTGGTCCTTTCTTCTTCCGCCCTTTCTTCTTTGCTCTTTTCTTTGGCCTTGGTTTGCCGCCTCTAGCTGTGCTGAGGGCGATCGCTACCGCCTGGTCCTGTGGTCTACCAGCCTCGCGCA
>JADFGU010000074.1 GCA_022567535.1 Planctomycetota bacterium
CGGGCACGTCGACCGTCGCCGCGGCGAGTACGTCCAGCACCGGCCGACGCAAACTCAGCTCGCCGCGCCCAACAGCCCCGTCCAGGTCGAGTACGTCGCCGCGTGCAGCATGATCGTGCGGGCGGGCGCCGCCCGGCGGGCCGGGCTCATGGCCGACCTGTTCGTCAACGGCGACGACATCGAGTGGTGCCTCCGCCTGGCGCGGGTGAACCGCGGGCGCATCCTGGCCTCGCCCGCGTCGCGCGTGCGCCACCCGCACCCCGATCGCATGCGCACCTGGGACCGGGCGTACGTCGGTCGAAACGCCTTCGCCGTCATCGACGCGCTCGGCTTGGGCGCGCGCACACGCTTTCGCCGCGCCGCACGCGAGGTCGCCCGCGCGCTCTGCCAGACGCTCGTCGGCCGAGACGATCTGGCCGGGCTCCATCTCGCCGCGCTCGAGAGCGCCTGCCGTGGACGGGTCAACGGCTCGATGCGCGCGTCGTTCCGGCCGTTTGCGCCGCTCGAACGCCTCCCGGAAGACCTGGCCAACGCCCTCTTCCCAGAGCGCAATCCGGCCGTCGAAGTGATCGGCGAGCTCGGGCTGGACCAGCCGACCCGGGCGGACCTGGTCAGGCGGCTCGAACGAGCGGGCCTGCGCGTCATCTCCCGGCCGGCGCACTCGGGCCCGCTTGCCGCCCTGGGCCGACTCCTCTCGGGGCCGTCCGCCTCGGCCGCTCTGGTCTCGGCACGCGCCCGACCCGCCGACTGGATGGCCGGGCGAACGCTCGTGACCGTCTGCCCACAGGGCTTTTCAATGAACCGTATCCGGCACGCGGACCGGATTGCAGCGGCGGTCGGCGTCACCGCTCGCGGGCTCTGTCACAGCGCCGCACTGGCCGTCCGAGGCCCGGGCGCCCGACCGACCATCGCCTGGCCTCCGCACTCGTCGGGCGCGCCGGATCTGGCCATCATCGTCCTCAGCTACAACCGCGCAGCCGTGCTCGTGCGCACCATCACAGCCCTCCTCAACGACCCCGCGCTCAACCCCGCCGTTCGCGACGTGCAGATCCTCGTCGTGGACAACGGCTCGACGGACGGGTCGGTCGAGTTCGTGCGACGCCGCTGCCCCGACCCGCGCGTCAATATCCTGCCGCTGGAATCCAACATCGGCGTCGCCGCGTTCAACCGCGGCGTGGCCATGACCGACGCCCCGCTGGTCCTCATCCTCGACGACGACGCCCGCCCGGCCGAAGGGGCGCTGGCCGAAGCGCTGCGCGTCCTCGACGCTCGGCCCGAGTTGGCCGCCGTCACGCTCCACCCCAAGCACCCCGCGTCGCGCGCCAGCGAGTGGCCGTTCGCCGGCGACAGGCCCCGCGACGACTGGCCCGTCATGGGCTGCGCCAACCTCGTTCGGCGCGACGCGTGGCGACGCGTGCACGGCTACGAGGAGCGGTTCTTCCTCTACCGCAACGACATCGACCTGGCCATGAAGCTGCGGGCGATCGGCATGGGTGTCTACTTCGATCCCGACAGAATCGTCTGGCACGACAGCCCAGCCGCCAAAAGGAAATCGCCGCGATGGTTCAGCACCGCCACACGCAATTGGGTCTGGCTGTGTCGAAGGCACGGGCGCGGGCTCACGACGCCGACCGCGATCGCCGCCGGCTGGCTCCGGGCGCATCGGCTGGCCGGCGCGTCTCCCGGTGCCCATGTGCGGACGATCGGCGGCGTGATCGTCGGCCTGTGCGCAGCCCCGCCCACAATGCCCGCCGACGCCGACCGCTCCGGCCGGGTGCTCCGCGACTTCCTCACCCTCCGATTCCGCGCAGCGCGCTGAGCCCGCAAATCCACACATCGGCTTCGATCAGCGCACGGTTTTCGCAACTGAACGGACGCCGAGTCTGAGCCCGCCGCGGGCGAAGGCTCGGATCACGGGCGTCATCGGGTATATCCGAGGCTTCGCGGACTCAGCCTCGGCGTCCTGCGCGCGTTCCGCTGCGGCACCGACAGGACTCTGGCGCCGGAAACAACGGTCATGGCAACAGGCCGCTCAGCCCGGAGAGTGCCCCCCCGGCCAGAAGCTCGGTCAGCCCGAGTTCGTCCAGCTCCGCGGCCACCGCCGCCTTGGCCGTCTCCTGCGCCCGCGCCAGCCCGTCGTTCACAGCCTCGGTGACGAGCGCCTCGGCCTCGGCCCGGTTCGCGTCGTCGTCGAGCCCGCACGCCAGCGACGGGCTCAGCTCCACCGACACCAGCTTCATGTCGCACGTGAACGTCGCGCGGGCCGCGCCGCCGCCCGCCTCACCCGTCACGCGTGTCGCCGACAGCGCCGCCCGCACGCGCTGCGCCGATGCCTCCAGCCGGTCCTGGTTCTTCATCAACCCGGCCAGCACGCCCATCAGCTTCATCTGGTTCAGCATGTCACCCGCCCGTCGGCCGGATCGGCACCGGGACTCCGTTCGCGTCCGATTCGATCATCGCGATGATCGTGTTCAGCTTGATGTTGACACGCACCACCACGTAGATCATCTCGTCGCCAGCCGTCACCGTGTAAATGTACTCCAGCGCATTGGGCGTGACCGGGTTGCCCTCCTCATCGAGATTTGGGCTCGGATCCGGCGGGGCCGGCCGCCGAGTTGCCTTCCCGAAATACTCATCCGCCTCCTCGAGCGACTGTCCGAGGAGCACCCGGTCGTCGATCTCGGTGTGCCACTGCTCGGCCGACTTGCCCTGCGACCTCATGAAGAAGAACGCGCCCGCCGCGGCGATCAGCACCACCAGCAGGACCACCAGGACCGGTGAGACCCCGCCCCGCGACGCCCCGTGTCTGCTTGCCCATCGTTCGTTGTTACGCATCCTGAGTTCCCTTTCTTTCGACTTTGACGATCTTGGCCCCGAACGCTCGGGCCACACTTTGTACCAGAGGATGCTCGGCCGCGACCGACTGCTCCGGCTCGGGATTGTTGGCACTCGACGCCGCCGCGACCTCCGACGCCGGCTTAGCTTGCGAACGCACGATCTCCACCTCGACGCCCGCCCCGCACGCGCCGCGCACGGTCTCGCGGATCTCGTCGAGCTTCTGCTCGGCCCAGGTCACGAGCCCAGCCGAGGGTCGCAGGTACGCCCGACCGTCGCGTTCCCAGAGCTCTTCCGCCGACTCGAGGATGGCCCTCACCTGCCTCGGGAGCTCTCCGCCCAGCACGCGGCCCCAGATCTCCCCCGAGGCCGACGCCACCGTGCCCGGCTTGGGCTCGAACAGCGCGGCCTGCGCAGGCGTCGAACCGCCGGGCGTTGGTGGGATGGTGGATTTCGGCGGCTGGCCGCTGGACGCAGCCGCCGCCGTCAGCGTTTTTTTCCCCCGGCCCTCCCGCCTTGCGCTGCCGCCCCGGTCGATCCCGCCACCAGCGCCGTCACGTCCGCGAGCTTTTCGGTCATGGCCATTCGGACCAGCGCCGCCTCGAACAGCGCGCGTGGAGCCGCGCTCGACTTGACGCTCCGCTGCACGCTCTCGCATAACGCGATCATGTGCACCACCGCCGCCGCGTCAAACCGCTCCGACCGCTCGATCTCCGAGGCGCGAGCCTGGTCGGACAGCTCGACCAGCGGCGTCTCGCTCCCGCACGCGCACAAGACCATGATGTCCCGAAGCCGATCCGACATCGCTTCCAGCAACTGATCGATGCCCACGCCGCGACCGAGGAGTTCGTCGGCTGCTTCGAGCGTCCCCGCCGCGTCGCCGCCGGCGATGGCGTCGATCACGTTCGACATCAGGTCGCGGTCCGGCAGCCCGAGCAGTTGTTCGAGAAGATCCAGCGTCAGCGTCGCCTCCCCCGCCGCGATCAGCCGGTCCAGCAGGCTCAGCGCGTCGCGCATCGATCCGTTGCCAAGCCTCGCCACGGCCTGCAGCAGCTCCGGCTCGGCCTTGAGCCCCTCGCCTTTGATCACCGTGCCGATGTGCTCGGCGATCTTCGCAGTCGCGATCGTCCGAAAGTCGAACCGCTGGCATCGGCTCTGGATCGTCGCGGGCACCTTCTGAGGCTCGGTGGTGCACAGGATGAACTTGACGTGCTCGGGCGGCTCCTCCATGGTCTTGAGCAGCGTGTTGAACGCCGGAGTTGTCAGCATGTGCACTTCGTCGATGATGTAGATCTTGTACGCCCCGCGCATGGGGCGGTAGATGCAGTTGGCGATCAGCTCGCGCGCCTCGTCCACGCCCCGGTTGCTGGCCCCGTCGATCTCGATCACGTCGGTGTCCTGCCCGGCCATGATCGCCGCGTCCGCCGCCTCGTTCCCCCCGTTGAGCGCCTTGGCGAAGATCCGCGCCATCGAGGTCTTGCCCACGCCACGAGTCCCGCAGAACAGGTAGGCATGGGCGACCTTGCCCTGGTCGATCGCAGCCCTGAGCGTCCGCGCGATCGGCTCCTGCCCGACCACCTCGTCGAACGTCTGCGATCGGTATCGGCGTGCCAGAACCGTGTAACCCATGGCCGACATTGTAGCGTCTGCGCCCGCTTCCTCTTGGCCCAACAGAGCCCCCTGCGCCAGCAGGGGGTCCGCCCGTCCTTGTACCCCGTGACGGCCAGCTGGTCAGTCTGGGAAGCGTGCAGATGTAGCGCGAAGTTGGGATCGATGGGAAATGGGGTGCCACACCTCGACGTGACAAGAGCCGCACGCACGCCGCTGCGCGTCTGTTGACGGCCAAGACACCGGCGGCACCGGACGACGGCCGCGTATGGCTGCTTCGGTCAAGCCCTGACCAGGTTCAGCGACGGCTCAGCGCAGATACTCTGCGTCGGCCTACGAGATCTTCTTCGTCAAGAGACTTAGCGCGTGATCCTCCCACTTCCACTCGTCCAGGATCTCAAACCGCAGCACACTCACGAACGAACGAAACGCCGCATCCGTGAACAGCCACCAGTACGGCCAGCAACTCATCCCGTCGTGATCGTAATACGGCATCACCGCCTTGCCGTCGCCAAGCCTAGGGGCTACGTCGTTCAAGTCCCACCCGAACTTGTTCTGATAATGCACTCGAAGAACGCTCCGCTCGTGCTCTGAAATGCCCGGCAGGAACAGCGCCGAGTTGCCCTCGAAGGTGAGCGACCCGTTCTCGTTCTCGACCTTCTCCGGGATGGTCACGGTGTTGATGATCAGATGCTCGCCCACGATCTGACGCACGTTGTGCAGCGCCAAGACCGGGTTGGCCAGGTGATAAAAGATCCCCGTGCAGTGCACGACGTCGAACCGCGGGATCCTCTCGTGAAGCAACGGATCGTTGATATCAACGTTGTCGTACCGGTCGTACCCGCTGAGCTTTTTCTCAGCCATTTTCTTCTCGAATGTCTCCCACTCGTGAAAACCGAATGGCCGAATATCCGCCATCGCCGACCTCGCCGCGCCGGACCTGATTGAGACGCTGATCCGCTCGTTGCAAGAGTCCACGCCGATGCCGCCGATATCGACGAACGATCGGCCCTTGACGATCTTCCCTATCCACTCTTCGGTCTGGTCTCGGTACTTCATGAAGCGGCGCCCATTCTTGAGCAAATGGGAAATACACTGTCTCAGCCTCGAACCAGTCACTCCTTCCCTCTCCTCGCGTCTGTTGACGGCCAGGACACCGGCGGCACCGGACGACGGCCGCTTATGGCTGCTGCGGTCAAGCCCTGACCAGGTTCACGGGCCACCCGTGCACCGGGCCCGGCCGTCAACACACGCCACTCACCCCGCCGTCGGTTCTCAGACACCCCCGCCCGGGATCACCCCGGTGCCGGGGGCGAACAGTGTCAGGACCCCTGAATCGGGCGATCCACGCCCACCCACGGCCGTGCTCGGCCGGACGCCGCAATGGTACCGTCCCCGCCGGCCGACGTACACTCACGCCGTGCCAGACACCGCCCACAGACCGGAACTTCACCCGCTCGAAGCCGCCGAACGACAGCGGACCGCGCTGCTGCGATTCCTCCGCATGGCCTTTTTCATCCTGCTCCTGTCCGTCACCCTGCTCGCGATCATCAAGTGGCCCGAGAAGGGCTCCAGCCTCGACCAGACCATCGCCCTGCGCCTGCTCTGGTGGATCCCCCTCACCGGGGCCGTCTTCCTCTTCATAGCCTCGCTGGCCGTGGAAATGTCCACGCCGCGAAAGAAGATCGCCACGCTCTCGGGCGTGTTCTTCGGTCTGCTCGCCGGGCTCGTCGCGACCCTAGCGGTCTCGTACATCATCGACCTGCTCGCCTCGGTCTGGGCCTTCGAAGAGGCCAAGCACATCGTCGGCACCGTCAAGGTGCTGATTGGCATCTCGCTGTGCTACCTGGCCATCACGACCGTGCTGGCCACGCAGGACGACTTCAGACTCGTCATCCCCTACGTCGAGTTCTCGAAACAGCTCCGGGGCTCCAGGCCGCTGCTCATCGACACCTCCGCGCTGATCGACGCCCGCATCGCCGACCTGGCCGAGACCGGCATCCTCGACTACCCCGTCGTCGTGCCGCGCTTCGTCATCGACGAGCTGCAGCGTCTGGCCGACTCGCAGGACCGACTCAAACGCGCCCGAGGCCGACGCGGGCTCGACGTCGTCTCGAAGCTCCAGCGACTCCCGACCCTCGACCTCTCCATCGACGAGACCATCATGCCCGGCAAGGCCGTGGATCAGATGCTCGTCGAGTTGGCGCGCTCCATGCCCGCGCGGATCGTCTCGGCCGACGTCGCCCTCAGCCGCATCGCCAACATCCAGGGCGTCGAGATGCTCAACCTCAACGACGTGGCCAACGCCCTCAAGCCCGCCGTCATCCCCGGCGAACAGCTCACCATCCACCTTATAAAGCGCGGCGAGCAGCCGGGGCAGGCGGTCGGGTATCTGGACGACGGCACCATGGTCGTCGCCGAGGACGGCTCAGAACGACTGGGCCAGAGGGTCTCCATCGCCGTCACCAGCGCCATCCAGACCTCGTCGGGTCGGCTGATCTTCGGCCGACTCACCGAGGAGTACCGCCCGCCCGAGGGTCCGCTCGCACCGCCGCCGGAGCATGTCGTCGAAACGCCCGGGCACACCGAGCCGCCCGAGCGCGCCGATCCGCCCGCCCAGGCGGCGCTCGACCCTCTGGCCCATCCCCGCCCCGCGCAGATCCGAGGCCCAAAGTCGCCTCGCGATGGCGGCCACCCCGGCCAGCCGCGCAACCCGAGACGCTAGAGCGGTGTCAATCAACACGTCGCGTCCGCACCTGATCGGACGCAAAGTCTGACCCCAGGACGCCGAGTCTGAGCCCGGGACGCCGAGTCTGAGCCCGCCGCGGGCGAAGGCTCGGATCACGCGTCATCACATATACCCGATCCTTCGCGGACCCAGGCTCGGCGCCCTGTTCGACGCATCGCCTCTCTCAGCGCTTACAGCTACCGTTCAGCCAGATCCCATCGTATGTTATCGGACTCAAAGTGGCCGAATTTCTTGGCCAGATCCGCATTTTCCCGTTGCACGCCGGACCGGGTCGTGTTATACTCGCCGCTCGATAGGAGATTCTGTAGCGCCGCCCGGCGTTAGAGAGACAGACAAAAAGGCGCTCGCGCCGCATTCGGAGGAGATTCAGAATGAGACGAGATATGTTTGTAGCAGCCGCAGCGGTGCCGACGCTCATGTTGTGCGCCAGCGCCTCGGCCCAGTTCGTATTCCCGACCACAGGGCACGCCGCGAGCAACTTCATCCCCTTCGGCTCTGAAATCACGACCCAGCACCAGGTGTTCGACGCCAACCTGTTCGCCTCGCGTATAGGCGGTCAGCCGATCGCTCAGATCAACCGCATTGCCTTCAGCCCCGGCGTGACCGGCACGTTCAATCTCGGTGCCGTCGAACTCAATATCGGGTACACGAGCGTGGCGCCCGGTTCCCTGGCGCTGCCGTCGGCCGGCACCAACCCCCTTTTTCCGCTGTCCAGCTTCTTCTCGAATCCGAATTACTCGGTCATCGTCACGATGTCCGGGTCCGCGGAGTGGACCGAGATGATTCTCAGCGGCACGTTCAACTACGATCCCTCGCTGGGCAATCTGCTGGTCGAGATCATCGTGAACGGCGCGGGCAATAGGGGGTTGCACGTCTCTCGCGCCTCAGGAGGCCCCCAGTCCAGCCGCGCCTATGACTCCGGGCGATTCGGCAGCAACGCCGGGAACACGACCGCCACGCGGATGCAGTTCTCGTTCATCGGCGTGCCGGCTCCGGGCACGTTGGCACTCCTTGGCCTCGCGGGACTCGCGGTCCGCCGACGCCGCTAAACGCCCGATCTTCATACGATTCTGATCCAACGGGGCGTCCGCAAGGACGCCCCTTATTTTCGTCGATCGCGCACGATTCGGTCATCGCTACAGCTTCTTCAGCGCATCAACCAGCCCATCAATATGCTCGCGCTCGTGGGCCGCCGAGATCTGCACGCGCAGTCGGGCCTCGCCCTCGGGCACCACCGGGAACCCGAACCCGATCACATAGCACGCTTGGCGAACCCTCTGGGATTGAGCCGCGTAGAATACGGGGCAAGGCCGGTGTGAGATTCCGGGCTCACCGCCCGAAATCGTTGAATTGAGTCCCGCTTCCTATCCGATAGACCAACTAGTGAGCCAACTCGTGCAGCAACCGAGCTTCAAGAACCCGCCAGTTGTCGAGACGGCGCTCAGCATCCAATTCAACGAGATTGCCGGTTTCAACAACACGCATTTCGGGCTGTTTCACCAGACCATCAAGCCGGAATATCCGCACGTACGTGAGCAGCCGCGCCTTGATCCGGTGATCGAGCGTTTCCCAGGACCAGTCTTTGTTGGCAAGTCGCGATTTCAAATCGAGAATGCGATCGTTCCGCAACGCATGTGGTTTGTAAACGAAAACGACTCGGAGTTGATCCAACTCCAACCAGACCGGATCGTGTTCAATTGGCGCCAGAAAGACGACCGCAGCGAGTATCCACGCTACGCCACGAACGGTCCAAAGTGCATCGACGCCTATTCGTCATTCGTCGACTTTTGCGAATCGCACCAGCTCGATCGCCCGGTACCAAACTTAGCGGAGGTTGCATACGTCAACCACATCGTGCCCGTGGATGGCGAATCGGCGGTCGAAACCTTCGCGCGTTCTTTTGCTGGACTCGACTGGAAGGCAACAGATGGTTTTCTTCCATCTTCACCTGAGACAGCTTTGTTCAATCGGGTGTATGTCATTGGTAATAACGAAGGTCGCCTCTTCGCTGAAGCCTCAATCATCCTGACGAAAGAGTCGAGTGGCAAAGTGCAACTCAAAGTGACGGCACGCGTCAACCATGTCGACGCGGCCCGGAGTATTTCCGATTCCTTGCAACTTGCACATGATTGGGTCGTAAACGGATTTGTTAGTCTCACAACGCCGGAGATGCACAAGCATTGGGGATTGCAACGATGAGCGCCATGCCTATAGAGTCATCACAATTGGCTTTGACTTCGTCAAGTTCCGGTTACGTGTCTGCAGGAGAAGACTTGGCGGCTTGGGCAGACAAAGCACAGTTTGGGCGAACGCTTCACTCCGCGGACTGGCTGAACGGCGTGAAAGATCAGATTCAGAAATTGGACCGACTGCAACCGAATTGGGATAGCTACGGTGCTGCGCCTATTTCTGCGAAGTCAATTCGCCAGGCCCTTCGAGTCGCCGGGGAGGTTTCGCGATACGACAGTATTGAGGCACCCGATATTTCGGCAACGCCGGATGGATTCGTTGCGTTCGGCTGGGACATTGGCGACTGGAGTCTTGACGCGGATATTGAGCCTGATGGGCAGATTGTGTATGCGTTTTTGAATAGGTGCGAAGAAGACCGCGACCACGAGGGTGTGTTCTCTCGTTGGCCGCAACTTGCTGAAGTCTTGAGCCAAGCCTATGAGTCTTGTCGGAAGAAATGAGCGTGAATAGGGCAGGGAGTAACAATCCAGCCGGAAGAAATTCTACTCCGGCGATTGCCACCGCCACCACCCACGTGCTGTTCTGATACGCCGCAGCCTGCAATACCCGCCTGTGATGAAACATCCGTTGTTCGGCACTCTCGGAGAAATCCTGAGAATTCGTTACCGG
>JADFGU010000075.1 GCA_022567535.1 Planctomycetota bacterium
GTTGCTCTCGCAACTCGCTGTCCATAGAGTCGGCAATGTACAAAGATCACGGCTGGGACAGCTTCGGCCACATCAGCGTGATTGTAGCGATGGAGGAGGCGTACGGCATCAGCATTCCTAACGACGAGATCATGAACCTGACAACGATGGAAGCCATTGTGGAGCTTTCGAAGCGCACCGGAAAGAAACGCCGTCGTGAGGGATGAAGATGCAGTCCATCACCGGTCGACGCGGGTGTACGCAGTCATTCTGACACGGAATCGTCCCTCCGTGCTTGAGCGATGCGTTGACACGGCGTTGACCACGCTGGGAGCGGAGGACTCGTTGACGGTTCTCGACGATTCGTGTGCGGCGATATCACGTGCGAATACAGCCGTACTCGTCGACGCCGCACGCCGTTCGATTACGCCCCTCATTCATCTCCAGGCCGAGCCGTTACACGACACACTTGCGCGGGCTGTGGGAGGGACGAGGGCACTCTGGCAAGCGAAGACTGCACCGAGGGACATTGCTCCGTTGCGGAACCTCTCTCTTTTGATCTCGGCTACAGTCGACGCGCGGACAACGGTTCTGGTCGATGATGACATGTGCGGCTTCGATCTCGATGTTACGCACCACTTGCTCGACACGCTCGAGCCTGCACCGGACGGGCTGGTCGTTGGCGCGGCGATCTGTGGCACCACCGAGCAGGACACGATCACTAGACTATCGGACGCGATGGGACGGTGGAAGATGCTTGCCCGCGGCACCGCTGTGTCCATCGAGGAGTTCTTCCGAGCGACCCCTGGCGATAAAAGGGGCACGAATGAACGCAGATGGGTCAGCGCGGGGTATGTTGCATTCCGTCTCCCTGCGGCGAGATTGTTTGCGTTTCCTCCCGGCTACAACGAGGACTGGCTGTGGAGCTTGCTTCACGGCGCAGGTGGCGAAACGCGTGTGGTACAGGGCGACCAGGCGGTGGAGCATGAGCCACCAACGCTGCGGCGGTCGACTCGTGACGACATTCTCTTCGAGCTCGCCGGCGATCTCGTTTTCGATTGCCTGCTGGAGCAACTTGATCGGAGGCCCCGCGGCCCGGAGTCGGTTCTTGAGGATCTTGCACAACACACGCCGGATACGTCCGTGATGCCGTCGGTGCGTGTCGAGGCGCTCTTGGGGCAGGCGCGAGTGCTCTCGGAAAACAGGCACTGGCAAGCCCCGGTCACACTGGAAAGCTATGGCCTGGGCGTTCTGAGGGGCTTGCTGTGGTCTGGGCAGCTCGAGATGGACGGGAATACAATGCTCAACGCTTGGAGCGAGGATGCTGCTGCTAAACACAGGTCCTTCGCAACGACGCTGCACGCGACGACCGTCTGGCGTGCTCTCCGGGAGGCTCAGAAGGAAGGAAGGCTGTAGTGGAAACGACTCTCCGGTTTCGCAGTTTCGACGGCACACCCTTGGAGGGAACGTACGCGGCCAGCGATGCGCGAAGCGACGCCGTGGTGATCTTGGTTCACGGAATCACGTCGTCAAGGGATGAATTCGGTCTGTTCTCCGGGCTTGCGGGCCACCTCGCCAAGGAGGGCGTGCCGTCGTTCCGCTTTGATTACAGGTGCCATGGGCAGAGCGATCGACCTATGGAGAAAATGACCCTCTCAGGCATCGTGAATGATTTAGAATCAGCAGCGGTGCTGGGCCTCGCTCAGGCCGGCGCATCACGTACTCACGTTGTTGGAATGAGCTTCGGAGGAGGTCTGTCGGCCTTCTGGGCAGCGACAACTGAAGTGGCCGTGTCTTCTGTGGTTATGCTGGCACCGGTCATCGACTACAGGGAAGATGTCCTCGGTCAGCATGGGGCGATCGTGGACGACAAGCTCTCTAACGATGCCACAGAACTGCTACGCGATGAGGGTTTTGTTGAGATGGACGGCATCCATTATGGGCCTGCCCTCCTCAACGAGCTCCGCTTCATATCCGGCGTGGAAGGGCTGCGGCGTCTCAAGTGCGACTCACTTATCATTCACGGCGACGCGGACTCGATCGTGCCGTACGCATCGTCAGAACGATTCGTAACGCTCAACGACCGATGCCAGCTCGTGAACATCCCCGGCACGGACCACGGGTTTGGCGTCGGAGACGACGAGGATCTGTCATCACCTGAGACTAAGGAGAAGCACAGAGAAGTGTTCGGCATCATCTCACAGTTCCTACAGAAGACAGCGCACGCATGACCATCGATCGGGACAGTACGGCCTGGATTCACCCGACAACCGTGTTCGACGGCGATGCGTTGGTCGGGTTCTGCAGCCGCGTTGGCCACGGTGCAAGCCCCGAAGAGCCGGTGCGGATAGGGGACGGGGTCCGGATCGGAGCCTTTTGTCTCATTGAGGCGGGAGCGCAGGTCGCGGAGGATGTCGAAGTCGACCATTATTGCCGGATCGCGTGCGACGTTCGCATCGGCGCGAGAACACGGGTCCTTTACAGGGCTCAGATCTTCGACGATGTTACGATCGGTAAGAACTGCATCATTGCCGGCGAACTCGTCGATCGAACAGTCGTCGGGGACAATGTGACGTTCCAGGGCAACACAGCGCACTCGCACATGGATGCGACAGGTGATTGGGACGAGACCGAGGAACCGTCTCCGATCATCAAGAGCGGCTCTGTTGTCGGTGTCGATGCCGTTCTGATCGGCGGCATCACTATCGGGCCTCGTGCATACGTCGCCGCGGGCGAGCGCGTGACTTGCGATGTCCCCGAGCAGATGGTCCTGCGAGGGGGCGAACTGAAACCACTGTCGCACTTCCGCGGGATGATAAAAGTGAGAGAGGCGTGAGCATGTCATCTTCCAAATTGCAACTTGATGTCGTCGCTGCTCACGGGACGGCGTGGGGCGGGGACCGAATCGAGCGCTTTCGCCGTGGAGTCTCGGCGGTCGTCCAAAGGGTGGAGCACAAGATCCGCGCCGAGCACCCCTCAGTTCAGTTGCGAACACGGTGCATCACCTCGGAGCAAGCCTCCGCGCTTGGAGACGAAAGCGTGACGTACGCAGTAGCGGTTCTCGACGTTTCTGAGGGTGATGAACAGCTTGTCCTCTTCTCCGGGCGATTGCAGGGCGCTCGCGTGCCGTGCATCGTTGTTTGCCGAGCGGATTTGGAAGAAACGGCTGGTCGGATGGGGCTGAGTAGCCCGAGCGTCGTGACGTATGAGTCGATGGACGAGTTGTTCTATCCGGACTCAGCGCTTCAGAGAGAGTTGCTGCGCGCCGTACCTCAAGGGCGGATTCATCAGGAGTTGATCTACCAATTCTGGTTCCCGCGCGAGACGAGCACTATCTGGGTCGTGTGCCCCCAAATCTATGAGCCGGGTGAGTTCGCCGATCGATCGAGTCCCGACTACACATATCTAGACAATCTGGGTGACACGGATGCATTGCTTGATGTCATGGTGTATCTCTCCCAGTATTACCCGAACGCAACGATCGAGCGGTTTAGCGCAAATGACCTCCCTAGGGGTCACACGAGCAGCAATCTCGTTGTGATCGGGGGGCCCGGTTCCGGTGAGATCAGCAATAAAATCTGTAGCGAAATGATGACCGCGATGGACTCTCGCGTGGAGTATTCCGCGGATTGTGAACAGATGACGATAACCCAAGCGGCCGGCGAGACCATCGATCTTCGGGCAGAGTATGGCACCAATGGGCGGAGCACCGAAACTCAGTCCCAATTGGGCCTGCGGATGGATCACGGGTACTTCGCGCGGTTCGGCAATCCACTCAATGAAAACGCTGGCGTTGTGCTGATCAACGGAATCCACACTGCCGGCGTGTTGGGCGCGGCACGGGCGTTTAGCGAACGTCGGGAGGCATTGCGGAATTTCGACGCCGTGCTGGCGTCTGGTGTTGGTGCTACAAGATTTGAGTGTCACTTCGAAGTACCGGTGTTGAACGGGCAGGTTAAGGTGCCGGTGGTCGAGGCGCGCAACATCTTTACGCTGGGTCGGGCGGAGGAAACCGCAGTGGACACCCTCGCGAGTGATGGCTCGCGCAGACCAGTCGCCGAGAGTCGAGCATCGGTCAGAATCCTCTTCATCGCGGGGGACCGTGGTGGCTCTCAAGTTCATCAGCTCCAGATTCCCACTGAGTATCACGCGATCCAGAGCGCCCTTCGCGCGTGCGAGCACCGCGAAGTCATCGCCCTTGCGAACCCAATCCTCGGCGTTACTCGTGAGAGGCTTGCTGAGGCGTATCGCGAACGGCCAGCGATTATCCATTTTGCTGGCCATGGCAACGATCGGAGTCTCTCGATCATCGAGGATCATGGACTGCTCGCCAACGAGACGCCGCTGGACGGCGATCAGTTGTGTGATCTGTTGCGGACCATGCAAGAGCGAGTTCGACTATGCGTACTGAACGCCTGCGTATCGGAGGAACTGGCGCGGCGACTTGTCGAAGAGAAGGTAGTGGGGTGCGCAATCGGATGGCCCGCGAGAGTTTCGGATTCGGCTGCGATCGCTTTCAGTAGGGCGTTATACGGTGCATTGGGAGATGGGCGGAGTATTCACGACGCGGTATGTGTTGCGAGAGTTGCCATTGGTTCAGAGGACGAGCCGGTGCTCCTGGCCGTGGACGGTTCGGATAGCGATGTGCTCGTTGTCAGTGTGGGAGATGGGTGATGACCACAACGGCAGAGCTATTCGCGAGGCTGTCAGGCGATACATGGCGTATCTCGCATCCCTTCAGTGATGATCTGTTGCAAGCGAATGCTCTGCTTCACAATACGGCAGCGACCGAAGAGGAGATGGCCGAGTGTGTTGCACTGTGGTGTCAGCGTAGACAACCTTGCCAGTTTGGACGAGTCGCGGCGAGCGAAGGGCGCATCCACTTCTGCTTCTTGACGGAGCGAGCCGTCTCGGAATGGATCGACGAAGAGATCAGCGAGAAGATCGCTGAAGAGCAGCAATTGTGGAAGCAACGTGCGGCGATCGAACCGCTACGCGGTGCCCACAGCTTCGTGCTCATCGTGGCGTCACCGCGGGTCGCGCTGGCGGCGCCAGACCAACATCTACGTGCATTCAGCGATCGAATCCTCGAACTGGCGGGGTGGCAGTTCGACCGATGTGGCGTGCGTCGCAAGAACGTCGTGACAAGTGGCTTCCTGTACCTGAAACACCCCACAGATGGCGAATTCTATGGGTTCCGATTCAACGCTGACTTCTTCGCCTGTGCTGGGGATGGGAGGTGGTGGCATGATCATCGGTTGCCCGGTGGCATTGCGTTTACGGCGAACAGTACTGGACACATGATTGCCGTGCGTAACTGGTATGCCGGCAAAAACGACGGGAGAGTATGGGCACTGAAACAGGCGATGCTCACGATCAGGAACGCGATGCCGACGCGCGAGACGGATGGCGTGGAACCATGGGTTCAGGGTAGGGTGACTTGGCTGCGGCCACTGGACGCAACAGGCAAGCCCCTGGTTGAGGCCATCAGGTGTCCACTTGAACGCGTACCTGCGGCACTACAGGGGAAGGATTGGACTCGGTATGAGGGTCTCTTGCACACGGACCATGCTGTGCGCGAAGAGTTCTTTCTTGATCGAGAGGTGGCCCCAACGGAGTCGAAGCCATATCTGATGGACTTCACTTATTTATACGACGAGAAGCAGCCTGATTTTGTTGACTTCACTGATGGCAAACCGTTCACAGACGAGGACGTCTATGACGAAATTGGCCGACCTGAGGACTGGACACATCGTGTGGGTACGACATCACCTTCCCGCTCAGAGAGGGAAGCGGCGACCGTTGCCAAGCACCTTGAGGCCTGCCACCGTTGGGACTTGTTGTCGGGGATTGTCTTGGAAGAGAACGAGTGAACTATTGACTGCGGTCCACGGGCATGCGGGGCGCAGTTAATCCTTCAGGGCTATGATCGAGTAGTAGAAGAGAACAAACCGAGTTCCCAGTTGCACACGAATGGGTATCATGCTTCAGAGTCGGATGATGAAAGAAGCACTAGACGACGTAATTGTGATTCGTGATACATCAAATGGGGAGGAGTTGTAACTCAGGCGTTCAAAGTACTGCTGTGTGCGAGAACAGGGATGCAATCCTAGAGGCAATATCTCCCGCAACCGGCGCAGCATTTATAAAGACTGACATCGTGTAGTTGCCAAATGTGTCCGTCGCCAAGAATAACCGTGGATCTGATCGAAATCAGAACCTCAGTGGACTGCGGAGAATTGCGACAGAAATGAACTAAACGAACCGATGTGCTCATACATCGCGTGTGTGCGAAAGCACATCAGGCCTACGGGACCAGTAGTCAAATCTGACACACATTTTTCTTATCTACCCACACCGCTTAAAGCGCTCAATCGACGCTCAAGTTCATTCAATCGCAAGGCAATGACATCGAGCGTGTCGATGGTTGCCCGGAGGACATTGTCGATCGCGGTCTGTGCAGGGCAGTCGGGTGCTGACTGAGATTCGGCGGAATCGCATTCTGTCGTGTCCATGGCGTCACAAGCCATCGTTCACTTATGAGTGTTGAACCGTTGTGGACATCAGAGCAGGAGCGTGCGCACGCAGCAGCGTTACGAGGCTCGCTATCTCATCTCTGATGTGACCGATCTGCTTCTTGGTCGTTGCGATCTCCTGTTCCATCATGGTGCTCCGTTCGTCCTGGATCCGAGCCCGATCGGCAAGCAAAGTATTCTGTTGCTTTGTGTCCAGTAGCTGCCGACGCACGTCATCAACTGTGGCGGTCGCCATCCTCTGTTTGGGTTTCTCGCGATCGATGGCCAGGTAGTTGATGTACGCGTTGAGGGCTGACGAATTCGGAGTGTGACCCAGCCTGGCGTTGACTTCATCGCGGCTCCAGCCCAGGCGGAGCAGATTGCAGGCCATTCCCGACCTGAGGTCTTTCCAACGTGCGGGTTCTCCTCCGGGCATGGTCGTCGCGCCGGTCTTGCGGCGTGCGGCGTGCATCAGCTTGAGCGCCTGCCGGTACCCAAACCCGAATATGGGCTCGTTTTCGGCAACCTGTGGCAAGACGATGTCGAGGAGCCGCACGGTCTCGGGGTACAGAGTCGGCTCGCTCCGGCTCACTCGGCTCCGCTTGATTTTCCTCCTGGAAAGGTTGACGACGTACTCCGGCTCATTGGTGTACCTGTTCTGGCGCCGGACGATATCTCCCTTCTCCAGCTTGAGGAGGGCATCGACATTCTCGCCGATGTCCCACGCCAGCCAGAAGAGCAGCTGATGCTGGGGCTTGGACACCACGCTCACAAGGTCCTTGAACGTCTGTTCGGTGATAAACCGGGCCTCACTGATCTGTGCGGTTGAGAATTCGATCACTTCTTTGGCCAGTTCGGCCTTCCCGGCGAGCCGGAACACCTTGCTCTTGAAGATCTTGTTGTAGTAGCTCTGGCGGTCCTGAAAGGGCTGCCCGGCACGGGTCAGGATGCGGCCGTCCTCCAGATCGTCGTAGACTCTCCGGATGTCCTCCTTGGTCAGGGCCGTCCACGGCTTGTTGCCGAACCACTTGTTGACATTTCGGAGGCGAATGGTGTATCCGTACAGTGTCTTGTAACACGCGTCATCAAGAGCTGCGAGGCCGTTCATCCGCTTGAGCTTGTGCTCCTGGTACTGAAAGAATTCGCCGAGGAGCTCCCGGTTCTCGGCGCAGATGGACTCGTCTACGAGAAGTCGTGTCTTTGCTCGCTCATACTGCTGTTCAATCACCATCGTTACGTCATGTGCACATTGGTATATGTACTCTCACCCGACATACGCCCGTGAAAAGCGAACAAAAGTGGTCGATGCCCCCACCGGGCCCAGACCGGTTTTGTTCGTCAATCGCGGGTGCTCAATCGTGTTGTAGCGATACTGTACCAACGTGCGCAGAACAGTGCACCCCAGTATTTATACTTTTCGCTTCGCCGTGCTTCTCGTCTGTACGAGTGACTCCCTCTCGGAGATTGTGAAGCAGCGACTATTTATACTCCGATCCCCTTGATCTCGGATGAAAGCGATCATCATTGACGTGGACGGGTACCGCTGCACGGTGTGCGGGCACACGTGGTTCCCGGAGTTGATCCTGGACTGCATCGTGTGCCCGAAGTGTGGGGCGGTGCGCAAGAACCAGGGTCGCCACGACGAGGGACAAGGGGCGGATCTGGGATGAGAGCATCTCGGGCGGACGGCAGCTCACGTCGGGCTGAACTCTGGATCATCGGTCTCCCTTTGCAAGCTGCTCGGTGGCCCACAGCCTCCATCTCTCGGACGAGCCGCGCATCGCGATCTCGCTCAGGTTGGCCCTGAGTTCCTCCTCAGAGTAGGTCATGTGCTGATTGGCGCCCGCCCTGGAGCCGCGCCTCAGCACGAGCCTGGTGACCGCCTCGATCGCGGGCATGTAGCCCGGGTAGACATCGAGTGCGGCCTCGTAGGTCTTCATCGCCTCGTCGGTTCGGCCGGCCCGCTCGAGCGTGAGGGCGAGATTGACCCGCGGGTCGGGATGACCCGGCATGAGTTTTCGGGCCCACTCGAACTCGTTGGCCGCACCGTAGAGGTCCTTCTTCTTGAGCAGCAGCACACCCAGGTTGTTGTGGGCGGGCCCGTGGTACAGGTCGGCCCGCAGAGCTTCTCGTAGCAGGCTTTCGGCCGAATCCGGTTCCTCGTTCATCTGGGCCGCGGCCTTCTGTGTCAGCCGCTGCGCCTCGAGCGGGTTGCGTTGATGCTCACTCGGGGTGGAGTACGCACCGATGCGCGATAGGGAGCACGCCGCGAGCATCGCTAGAGTAAAGGAGACGGTTGCGGCGATGGCCGCGTTGCGAAGGCAGCGGTTGCAGAGTGTGGCGTGTCTCATGGTTGGCGATCCTGCAGGACGTAGACGGCGCTGATGGTCAGTGTCGCGAGGTAAACGGCCGATTCGTCGCCCGGCCGCGCGTCGGTGCTCAGCTCGACCTGGGTGACGGCCCAGGTGCTCTCATTCGATCTCCACGCCGAAAGGAACTCACCGAGCAGAGCCGGCGCGATCGGGTTGAGTGTGAAGCGCACCGATTGCGCGCGGCGGGGGGGCTCGCCGGGCAGGGCCACGTCCGACACCTGCCCGACGCCGCTGAGCACGCGCGTGGGTATGCCCACCGAGGAAAGAGCCGCATGGACGCGGCTGATGACATCGGCGTCCGGCCTTCTGCCGGCCGCGAGTGTGGCCTGGGTCGATCTCAGATCGAGCACCCGCTGCGCGTCCTGAGTCACCTGGTCCAGCCGATGCCGGGCGGCCTCGACCGCGCTATGGCGCGAGGTCCAGGAGGTTCTGAAGACGACGAGCGTCGCGAGACACGCGGCGGCCGTGAGCGGCATGAGCACGCGTGTTTTCATCGCGTGCCCCCGAGCGATTCGAGCCGGAGCGTGAGCTGCACGGCACCCCGGACCTGGCGGATCTGGGGCTGCAGCGCCCGCCAGAGCGGGGACGAGTCGAGGGCGACGGCGAGCCGCTGCGCGTCTTCGTTGGTCGATACCGACGCGATCAGCGTGGCGACCGAATCCGTGACCACAAGCGATTGCGTCTGGGCGTTCAGATCCTCGGGCCAGTGTTCCAGGAGACTCGCGAAAGCCGTGCCGACATCGCCGAGCTCGTCGGTCGGGGCCTGGCGGGTCAGCTCAAGCGTCCGGCGTTCGCTCACGAGGCGGAGTTCCGGGGGCTGGGTGCTCGGGGAGTCGGGGAGCACCCGCGCGAACACGGCCGAAGTCGCGTTGGCCAATCGTCCCAGAGATTCTTGCGCTGCCGACGCCCGGCGATGACGCCGAGTTGTTCAGAATGGTCGCGACGAAGGGATGGTCCTTGCCCTGAGATTCCTCGGTGATGGCCAAAGCACGCACAAAGCACCGTTCGGCGTTCGCATACTTTCCCTGAGCCGCGTACAGCCACGCCACGTTATTTAGAATCGTCGCTACCACTGGATGGTCCTTACCGTGGACTTTCTCCATGATGGCCAGTGCAGTTTGATACCTCGGTTCGGCGTCCGTATACTTCCCCAGAAGCTCGCGCAGAGCCGCAAG
>JADFGU010000076.1 GCA_022567535.1 Planctomycetota bacterium
CGACGACGGGTTCTCGATCCTCAACGACACCTGGGAGCTCTTCGTGTTCGGCGGCGACGACGGATCCTCGATCCTCGACGACACCTGGGAGCTCTGGATTGGCAGGTGCCCGTGCGGATGCGACTGGGACCCGGACCCGGTGTGCGACATCTTCGACTACCTCGTGTTCCAGAACCTGTTCGTTCAAGGCCACCCGTGCGCGTGCGAGCTCGATCCGGACCCGGCGTGCAACATCTTCGACTTCCTCGCCTTCCAGAACCAGTTCATCAGCCCGTGTCCGTGAGGGGGAAGGGACAAGGGGACAAAGGGACAGAGGGACAAAGGGGGAAAGAGGGTAAGAGGAAGCGACGAAGCGACGTAGCGACGAAGGGGGGAGACGGAGAGAGGAAGAGACGAAGAGACTGAGAGACGGAGTGGCGGAGAGACGGGGAGACGGAGTGGCGGGGGGTCTCACATCAGAACGGTCGGCGGGTGGGGTTGGGGCCCAGGTTGTCGCGGCCGGGCACGAGCAGGTCGGCGATCTCGACCGCTTCGGTGAACGACTCGCGGGCGCGGTCGGGGTCGAAGCACTCGGGGTGGACGCGGCCCTTGGCCAGGTGCTCGAGCGTCGGCACCGCGTCGCCGCAGATGAGCACGGTGTGCCGCGTGTCGGCCAGCAGCAGGCCGCACAGCCCGGGCGTGGCGCCGGGCAGCGGGAAGAGATCGACGCGATCGGCGAGGCGATCGGGGACCGGCTCGCACCGGCGCAGAGCCGCGACCTGGGTCTCGTACAGACGGACGGTTTCCTCGTCTGCCTCCCGTGCGGCTTTTCTGAGTTCTTGTGCGAGCGGGACGCCGACCGCCTCGCGCTCGTCGCTGCTGATCCACCACGTGGCGTGATCGAAGGCGCGGATCCCGCGGAGGGTGTCGGCCTGGAAGCTGGTGAGGAAGACGTGGGTGACGGCTTCGGGTCTGAGCCCGGCGCGCTCGCCCAGCCGTGCGACCAGGGCCGGCTCGGGAAGCCCGGGGTCCACGAGTATGACCTTGTCGCCCGAGCGTATGAGCGTGGTTGTGGCATGGCCGGTGCGGGTGGCGGTGCGCTCGCCCCACAAGTCGTTGACCGACATGGCGCCGATGCTGATGATGCTGAACTGCACGTGGCGGGATGCTACGCGGCCTGGTCGGGCGCGACTCAGAACAGCAGCTGCATCTGGAGCCGAAGCGCCCACTGCCCATCGCGGGTCGAGGCTTGCAGACCCGTGGCGGTGCTGGCCGGCGCGTCGGTCGAGGCCTGCTCATCGAGAAAGAACTGCACGTCGCCGGTGAACTTGGCGGCGTGGCTTTCGGGCAGGAGATATCTGTTGACGCCGACGGTGACGGTGCTGAAGTCGTCAACCTGATCTGAGAGGATGGCGTCCCAGCGTGCGAATAGCTCCCACGCCGGATCGACGAACCAGCCGCCCTGCACGATCAGGCCGGTGTTCTCGAGCGCGGGTCCGCCGGCGGGCTCGACGCGCTGCCAGAGAATGGCGGCGAAGGCGTTGAAGCCGTCGCCCAGGAGGCTGAGGTCGGCGGTCAAGCCGGTGAAATCCTCGTCGGCCGTGCCGAATGTCTCGCCACCGGACTGGTAGTGAACGGCGGCGCCGGCCATGGCGGCGTAGGAGCTGCCGCGGAACGAGGTGAACTGCTTGAAGGCGCCCCAATCGTTGCCGGCGAAGCGGTATTCGCCGCGTGCGGTGAGGGCGAAGTCGGCCTCGTCGGCGGAGATGAAATCGGTTTTGTCGGCCCGCGAGCCGTCGGAAAACGCGACGGCGAAACGAGCGCTTTCACCTTCCCACGCCGCACGCACCGCCTGCGACCGCTTGAGGCTGAAGAACGCGTTGGTGACGGAGCGGTCGGCGGTGAGCTGCGCGGACGAGCTGACCGACTCCTCGCGCGCGTAGGGGAGTTTGAACTTGCCGAAGGTGAACTCCCAGCCGTCGTCGGCGATGTAACGCACATAGGCGTCTTCCAGCGAGCCCGTGCCGGAGCTGCGGCTGAACGCCGTGCTCACCTTGTACTTCCAGCGGTCCGCGATCGTGCCGTCGAGCTTGAACTTGCTCCGGCGTGTCTGGAAGCCGACCGCGTCGTCCTCGGCTCCGGGCGTTTGGTCGCGATGATTGATGACGTACCGGAACTGGAGCTGTCCGGTCACCCTGACGCTCGGGGCGTCCTGGGCGATCGCGCTGGTGAGCAGCCGGGCGCTTGCGGCGAAGTGCTCGCTCTCTGCGCGGGCGGCGTCGCGGGAGACCTGGGCGAAGACGGACGCGGCGCCGGCGAGCGTGCCGACCATGAAGGCGAGTCGAGCGGATCGTGTCATGCAAGACTCCTGGGGTGTTGCCGGGCGGGCCGGGCCACGCTCTACCGGGATCGGCGGCGGGAGTGCGGCCGGACGGTGAAACGGATGTAACAATAGCGGGGCCGGACGATTGGATGATTCGGAGCGTGTGAGAATTGCGCTCACGCTGCGTTCAGTTGCATCGCTCATGAGTCGTCCTCCTTTCCTGGGGGCGTGCTTCAGTGCCCGAACATCTCGAAGAATGTCGGAAATGTGCCGATGACGCCGACGGCGATGAGCACGAGCGTGACGGTGAGGGCACGGTGTACGCTCACCGCCTTGTTCTTCCACACCGCGTGCAGCACGATCCACGACGCGATCCAGATGATCACGGCCAGACCGCTCTTCCCGGAGAGCGGCCCGGCGGGATTCCACCAGTTAAGCAGGTTCTTCACGCTTACGCTGATCTGGGCCAGCGTGGTGAGCAAGCCCAGCGCTGCACAGCCGATGCCCGAGGCCACGAATGCCGCCGACGCACCGCCTAGGGTTTCCATGTCGTGCGAGTTGGTCATGACATGCTCCGGCCCACGACCGCGAACGGAGACGGCGTGGGAATCAGTAAATCGGTGCGGCCTTGGTGATGAACGCACCGAACATGCCGGCGACGGCAGCGGCAAGAAAGGCGATCGTGAAAAGCACGATGCAGGCACGACGGAGGTGCGGATCCTCTGCAAGCCGCAGCCCGTACCTCAGAACGACGAACGCGACCGCTGTCGCAAGGATCGGCGTCATCCACGCAACGTGCTCTTTCCACTCCATCGCGAACGTGTGCCACCCCGCCAGGTTCTCGTCCGCGAGCAGATAGGAGCGGGGATAGTCGCGCAGGTCGGCGCCTTCCGGCGGTTTGGCGCGATACCACGGATACACCGTGTATGTCCCGACGATGACCGTCAGCCATGCGATGATGGCCATAATCCAAGTTCCGGCCAGCAGCCGTCGCAAACGCTCCTTCAGGCCGGCCGGCGTCGCGAGCTCTGGACGAAAGCTCCACAGACCCGCCAGCCCGCCGGCAAATGCCAGCAGGAAGACCGCACCGAATCCCATTCCGTGTATGACTGTCCAGAATTCACGATCAGTGAACGTCATGGCAAGTCTCTACCAGCAGTCTATGCGGCGCGCCCCAAACAATCAACCGACTTGTCGCATTTTCGTTCTCGCCCGGCTGCGCCGTTCTGCTTTCGGCGCGGGTGAAACGCCTCCCCGAGAAAGCGCTTCGTCAAAGTGGATGCGCATGTCTCGAAGTCGAGAGGACCGATCGAGTTCCTGCCTCGCACAGCGTGCGCGATACCCCTACCGTGCGCGTATGCGGCAGATGCGGGTCGAAGTTTGTCCGTTCTTTGTTTGTACGGCGAGCGGTTCCCACCTGTCACATCGGCACAGCCCATTGCGACACCGCTCCGACCTGTCGTATCCGCTCGGGGATCGCCCGGTACGGCCGGCGCGGCACCGCGAGCTTGGCCGCGCACAGTTTCCGCATCACTTCGTCCGTGCCGCGTCGCTTCCGCTTCAACGGTAGCCCTCCGGGCGCCTAGCGCGCTGCAGGCTCTGGCCGGCCCGGATCAGAAGCTCCCGGGCAGGGCGAATCGCTCGGGGCGTGTGAGAACTGCGCTCGCGTTGGGCTCACGCCTCGCTGCTCGGGTCGCGGTCGCTGCGCAGGCGCTCGAGCAGGGGATGCCCCTCGCGTTTTTTGCGTTCGAGCTGCTCGATCACCAGCGGGGGCACCATGGACGAGAGCACGTTGAGGTCCTGGCCCATCGCTGTGATCTGCTTGATCAGGCTCGACGACGTGTAGGCAAAGGATTCGCCCGCGACGATGAAGGCGGTCTCCAAGCCCGCGACCTCGCGGTTGGTGACGGCCTGCTGGACCTCGTACTGGAGGTCCGACACGTTGCGCACGCCTCGGAGCAGCGCGCTGGCGCCGACCTGGCGGGCGAAGTCGACGGTGAGACCGGTGAACGCCCGGACGGTGGTCTCCGCCTCGTCGGGCTCCTCGGCGATCAACTCATCCGTGAGGATCTTCACCATCTCGACGCGCTCGTCCGATGTGAACAGCTGGCCCTTCCCGGGGTTGCGGCCGATGGCGATGATCAACCCGTCGAACAGCCGCCGTGCGCGACGGATGACGTCCAGGTGCCCGAAGGTGATCGGGTCGAACGAACCGGGGTAGATGACCAGATGCGCGGGCATGGTTGGTGAGTGTACGTTCGGCAGCGGGCGGTTGTGGCGGCTGGGCGGGCTGGACGGCTGCTCCGGGGCGTGGAACGGGGGGGCGAGTTGCCCCGGCACCAGCGGTTTGGCAGTGTAGAGGTATCGTGACGCCGGGCGAAGACGGCGATTCGGCCGGGCCGGGTGGGGGCACACCCCCGGGGGCCGATGCCGGGATCGGGGCGTCTGAACACATCCCCTGCACACGCCCCGCGCCTGTATGCCTCCCAGGCGCGGGGCGGTTTCTTGCGCGGTGAGCGTCCGTCGAAGGCGTCCGCGATTCGTCCCGGCATGCTCGGCGTGGCATCGCGTGCGATGGTCTTATACAATCAAGGCCTGCGGTGCGAGACCACAAGACCAGATCGGTGACACGGGCGCCCGCCGACGCGCCCCCAGCCATGACGCGCATGGACACGCACGTCCACACGCGCGCATCGGACAAGCCGGTCATCCCGGCGGCGGGGCTCATCGATGCGGCCGAGTGCTACACCGAGCCCGAGCACGCCTACGACCAGGCACGGGCCCGCGGCATGGACCTGGTCACGATCACCGACCACGACACGATCAACGGCGCGCTCGAGCTGCACGAGCGCGGGTTCGAGCGATTCGTCATCGGCGAAGAGGTCTCGACGAGATTCCCCGAGGACGGGTGCGTGCTGCACGTGCTCGTCTGGCGGCTCAGCCCGCTCGAACACGAGCAGATTGAAGCGCTGGGCCTTCGCGGCGACGTGTACGAGTTCGCGGCCTGGTTGCGCGAGCGGGATCTCCCGCACTCACTCGCGCACCCGCTGTACGCGCAGAACGGTCGGCTTTCGAGGCGGCACATCGAGATCGCCACGCTCCTGTTCCGCTGCTTCGAGTCGCTCAGCGGCGCGCACCTGGGCGTACACCGGGGCGTGCTGGGGCGATACCTCGAATCGCTCACGAGTGAACGCATCGCGGCCATGACGCGGCGGTACGGGATCGAACCCGTCTGGCCACACGCGGGCGACAAGGGCCGCACCGGAGGGTCCGACGACCACGGGCTCATCAACATCGGCCGCACGTGGACCAGCGTGCGCGGCGGTGGGGGCGAGAAGATCACCGACCCGGCCGAGTTCTTTGGCATGGTCATGTCCGGGCGGTGCGAGGCGGGCGGTGAGGCGGGGCGGAGCGAGCACTTGGCGCACCAGATCGCGGCTGTGGCCGCTCGGTACGCGCAGCGACGCCTCGGGCGGCGAACGAACCCGCTCGGGCGGGCGGTGGCGAGCAAGCTGGGCCGATTCGCGGGTGTGGCCATCGAGCCTCCGAGCCGCGTGCTGCTCGTGGGGCGGGCGCTGCGGCGAAAGCTGCGGCGTCGGCCGGGTCGCGAGCGCCCGATCGTTCAGGCGCTGCGTGAGACGCTCAAGCCGGTCCTGCAGCGATACCCGGACCTGCGCGCCCGGCTGGATCCGGTGCGGTGGATAGAAGGCCCGGCGCTGGGCGAGCACGAGCGCATGGCCGAGTTCACCGACGAACTCACCGCGGCGATCGGGCGTGCGATGGCTCGGCCGGCGCTGGACGCGCTGCGCGAGCGCGACCTCCGCCGGGCACGCGAATATGGAGACTCGTACCTGCTGCTGCTTGCGGCACAGCTGCCCGACATCGCCGCGATGTTTGTCCAGAACAAGGACCGCCGATTCGTCGAACGGTTCGCGCACGAGCTCGAGGGCGCGGGGCTCTCGCCGCTCGACAGGCCCATGCGTCTGATGGTGTTCACTGACACGCTCGGCGACGTGAACGGGGTGTGCCGATTCATCCAGGACACCGCCTCGCACGCGGCCGAGCACGGGTGCGACCTGGAGGTCGTCTCCTCGACGAGCCGGGCTCTGCCGCGGTGGGACAACGTGTCGAACTTCGCGCCGATCGCCTCGGCCCCGCTGCCCGGGTACGACTCGCTGGACCTGGTGCTGCCGCCGATCACCAAGATGCTCCGGCACATCGACCGCCGACAGCCGGACCTGGTGCACATCTCGACGCCGGGCCCGGTCGGGCTGGTCGGCCTGCTCGCCGGGCGGATGCTGCGGGTGCCGATCGTGGGGATCCACCACACGGACTTCCCGGCGTACGCGGAGCGGATCGTGGGCGACTCGGCTGGGGTGTGGGTGGCGCGATCGCTCAAAGTGTTCTACGGCCTGTTCGATGCGGTTTTCGTCCGAAGCCGATCGTACATCGAGGCGCTCACGGAACTGGGCGTCCCGGGCGAGCGGGTCGAGATGATCCAGCCGGGCGTGGACACCGACGTGTTCCATCCCAGATTCCGCGACCCGAGCGTGTGGGAGCGGCTGGGCGCCGGCGGACGCGAACCATGCGTGCGCGTGCTGTATGTCGGGCGCGTCAGTGTCGAAAAGAACATGCCGACGCTCGTCGAGATATGGCGACGCACAAGGGCCGCGTGCCGCGAACGCGGGCTCAGGGCCGAGCTGATGATCGTCGGCGACGGCCCATACCGCCTACAGATGGAGCGATTGCTCGGGCCCGAGGGCGTCCGGTTTCTCGGGTTCAGGCACGGCGAGGCGCTCTCGACGGTCTATGCCTCGGCCGATGTGTTCGTCTTCCCGTCCGTCACCGACACGCTCGGGCAGGTGGTGCTCGAAGCGCACGCGTCGGGGCTGGCGACGATCGTGACCGATCGCGGCGGGCCGGCCGAACTGGTCGAGCACGAACGCACCGGCTTCGTGCTCTCGCCCATCTCGCCGTCGCTCTGGGCCGATCGGCTGGTCGGGCTGATCGCCGACGACGCTCAGCGCACGCGGATGGGCGCCGCGGCCCGCGAGGCGGCGCTGGAGCGGTCCGCCCGCCGGTCGTTCGAGACGTTCTGGTCCGCCCACGAGGCGGTGTGGCGTCGACATCTGGCGACCAACGGAATCATACAGTTGGACCCGGCCACAGCCGTGCATCGCGAGGTGAACGCGCCCGACGCAGGCTGAACGCACACGCTTCGGCTCCGCCACGGGCGGCGAATTAACGAAAAAACCCCGGAGCAGCGGCTCCGGGGTCGTTGTGTGCGGGTGAGTTCGGCCCGGCGATCAGGCTGCGCGACGACGACGGGTGCTCTTGCGAGCGGTGGGCCGTCTGGCCGTCTTGCGCGAGCCGACCAGACGAAGCCGGGGCGACCTGCTGGTCTTGCGTGTGCTGGAGCCCCTGGCGTTTGACCGCCTGGCGGTCGTGCTCTTGCGCGATGTGGCGCGCTTTGTGCTCGGCTTGCGAGCGGTCGAGGTGCGTTTGCGGGTGGTCGTGCGCTTGGCGGCGCTGCGCTTGGTCGTCGAGCTCTTGCGCGTCGGCGAACGCCTGGTCGATGTCTGCTTGGCGGTCGTGCTCTTGCGGGCGGTCGTGGTGCGCTTGCGGGTGGTCGCGCGCTTGACGGCTTTGCGCTTGGCCGGGCTGCGCTTCGCGGTCGAGCTCTTGCGCGTCGGCGAGCGCTTGGCGGAGGTGTTCTTGCGGGTTGAAGTGTTCTTGCGGTTGGATCGGTTGGTCTTGTTATTGGACCTGGTCGTGCGCTTCCTGGCGGGCTTGCGCGTCGAGCCGGCGCGCTTGCTCGGCGTGCGCTTGGAGCTGGATGAGGACTTGCGGGTCGGGCTCCTCCTGGACGACTTGCGGCTGTGCGTGCGCGTCTTGGAGGTGGATCTGCGGCTGCTTCTCGTGGACTTCGTGGGCATTCTTTGATACTCCGTTGGGCTGGGCGGGGCGCGGCAGCGCCTCGAGCCCGGTTCTCTCGGGCCGACGATCGGCCCGTCGTCCGTGCATCCCGCCCGATGCGGAACAACGACCAGACGAGTCGGCAATCGACACAGACCGCCGTAGGAATGAGCCTTTGTGCAAAAAAACTTGATGAACGGGTGGGACGCGCACTTTGCGCGTGGCTGCTGACTTACGATTGGAGTCTGGCGCGCGATTTCTCGCGCCGCGATGCAACGGAGCAAATCCGCGTTGACCAAGCCGATTGACACAGCCGGTTCCGAGCCCGCCTCGACGCGAGAATCGCCATGGTCTCCCGAATCCTGGCGATCGCGCATCGCGGCCCACCAGGTGCGCTACCACGATCCGAAGGAGGTCGAGGCGGCGTTCACCAGGCTGAAGTCGTTCCCGCCGCTGGTCACGTCGTGGGAGATCGAGCGGCTGCGCGAGCAACTGGCGCAGGCGGAGCGGGGCGAGCGGTTCGTGCTCCAGGGCGGCGACTGCGCCGAGCGGGTCGACGACTGCAACCCGCGAACGATCACCAGCCGGCTCAAAGTCCTGCTGCAGATGTCGCTGGTGCTGGTGCACGGCTCGAAGCGGCCGGTGGTCCGCATCGGGCGCTTCGCCGGGCAATACGCCAAGCCTCGATCGAGCCCGACCGAGACGCGGACCATCGCCGGCAAGACGGTCACGCTCGAGAGCTACTTCGGCGACCTGGTCAACCGCGACGAGTTCACGCCGCAGGCACGCCGGCCCGACCCGAGCCGCATGGTCGCGGGCTATCAGCACGCCGCGATGACCCTGAACTTCGTGCGCGCCCTCGTCGAGGGAGGGTTCGCCGACCTGCATCATCCCGAGTACTGGGACCTGACGTGGTTCGACAAGGTCGGGGTCTCGAGCGAGCTTCGCACCGAGTACGAGCGCATGACGGCCAACCTCGCCGACGGGCTCAAGTTCATGGAAGCCCTGGGCGAGCGGGCGGTGGACGAGCTGACGCGCGTCGAGTTCTTCACGAGCCACGAGGGGCTGAACCTCCTGTACGAGAGCGCGCAGACACGCACCGTCCCTCGGCGCGCAGGCCATTACGACCTGACCGCCCACATGCCGTGGATCGGCAATCGCACGCGCGATCTCGACGGTGCGCACGTCGAGTTCTTCCGGGGCATCCGCAACCCGGTTGGGATCAAGCTCGGGCCCGCGTGCGGGGGCGATGAGCTGGCCGCGCTGCTGGGCCGTCTCAACCCCGCCGACGAGCCCGGCAAGATCGTGCTGATCACCAGGCTCGGCGCCGGAGCCGTCAAGGCCCGCCTGGGCGAACTCGTCCGCGCCGTCGGCGAGCGGCACGTGTTATGGGTCTGCGACCCGATGCACGGCAACACGGTGACCACGGCCTCGGGGATCAAGACGCGCGCCTTTGACGTCATCCGCGACGAGCTCGAATCAACCTTTGACGAGCATGAGCGGCTGGGGTCGCGGCTCGGCGGCATGCACATCGAGCTCACCGGCGAGGACGTGACCGAGTGCATCGGCGGCGGGTCGGGCGTCACCGAGGAATCGCTCTCGACACACTACGCCTCGCCCTGCGACCCCAGGCTCAACTACCAGCAGGGGCTGGAGCTGGCGTTCCTGATGGCACGACGCCTCGGAAGGCAGGCGAACGGCCCGAAGCGATAGCAAGACCTCTCAACACCGTCCCGAATAACACGCCCGCTCCCAACACCTACTTCCCATGCCTAGTGCCTGGTGCCTGATGCCTAGTCC
>JADFGU010000077.1 GCA_022567535.1 Planctomycetota bacterium
CGAAGCGAAACGTGTTGGTGACCGCGACGTAGATCTCGTTGCCGTCGCCGACGTCGGTGCTGATGACCCCGGCTGCCACGTCCACGCGGATCGAGGACATGCCCGAGTCGACCAGGTCGGTGACCCGGACGCGGTCGGGCTGGCGCCTGAATCTGTGCACGATATCGCCACTACCCGCAGCCGGGTCCATCGGGGCGTGGTCGATCTCGCGGCCTGGGATCACCTCTCCCTCGCGGATGACGGGCGCGTAGCGCGGCCGCAGGTCGTCCATGAGCCCGAACTGGTTGTAGCGGTAGCGTGAGGCCCGCGCCGTGCTCGCCGACGGATTCCCGTCCACGATGAACACCAGCGATCGCTTGGACATCTCGCGCATGAACTTCTCGAGTTCTCCAGCAGCGCCCTGGCCGAGAAAGTCGGTGATCTGGTCTTCCAGATCGGCCCCCGTGAAGGTGAACACCGTGGCACCCGAGCCCAGCGCCGTGAACTGCAGCGTCGCCGAGTCGCCCGCCGCGTTCACGGTGAAGCCCATGGCGTTATCGACGCCCGCGTAGCGCAGCGATGCGGAGAACGGCACGCCCGCAAATGACGAGAAGTTTCCTGACTGGTCCAGCATCCCCTCGGTCAGGCTGAACAGCTTCGATCCACCCACGGTGATCGGCGCCGGCCCGCCCGGGCCCGTGGGCGTGAGGCTCAACTGGAACAGATCCTGCGCGAGTGCTGCGGGCGCCAGGGCAGCGGCCAGAGCAACGATCAGCGGTCGCGTCATAGACATGCGTGTCTCCGAATGGTCAGGCGAGGCGCGGCCATACGCCAGCGCGTCTAACGATCGGCCACATGGGTGGTGGAATTGAGTATGGCCCGAAAAAAGGCTCGCTTTGGGTGATCTGAGCGGGGAAAGCGCGGCGGGGGAGGCCTGGCCGACGCGTACAATCGTCCGTGCCTGACGACCCGGATACCCCGATCGCCGACGCGCCCTGCGAGCCCGGGCAAGAGGCACCCCCGCCGTGGGGGGCCGAGTCGCGCGACGTTCGCCTCGCGCGGCTGCACCGCACGGCGCGGGCACTCCCTCCGCTCCCGGGCGTCTATCTCATGAAGGACCACAAGGGCGTCGTGCTCTACGTCGGCAAGGCGGGTCGGCTGTGCGACCGTGTCTCATCCTACTTCGTGCCCTCGGCCGACCTCGGTCCCAGAAAGCAGCCGATGCTCGATCTGCTCCACGACTTCGACACCGTCGTCTGCGAGGGCGAGTGGGAGGCGCTGCTGGCCGAGAGCCGCCTCATCAAGGACATCAAACCTCGCTTCAACGCGGCCCAGACCGACGACAAAACCTTCCCCTACCTCGCCGTCACCATGCGCCAGGACTACCCGGGCGTCTACATCACGCGCGAGCCGGCGTCGTCCGAGTTCAAGGGGGCCAAAATATTCGGCCCGTTCACGAGCCCCGGTGCCCTGCGCGAGGCGGCCCAGCTCCTCCAGCGCGTCTTCAAGTTCCGCACCTGCCACCTGGATATCGTCGAGGGCGATCCCAAGAACCAGCGCTTCCGCCCCTGCCTGCTGCACGCGATCAACCAGTGCACAGCCCCGTGCGCCGAGCGCATCACCCGGGCCGAGTACCGCGCCGACATCGACCGGTTCGTGCGCTTCGTCGGGTCTAGGCGCGCCGCCATGCTGCGCGAGATGCGGCACGAGATGGAGCACGCCGCCGCCGAGCTGAACTTCGAGCGGGCCGCAACTCTGCGCGACCAGATCCGCGCCCTCGAAAAGCTCGACGAGCGGTCCGACCGGGCCGCCGGCTGGCAGCCCGAGACCGAGATCGGATACATCAACCCCGCCTCGGCCCTGCGCAGCCTGCAGAAAACGCTTGGCCTGGACGAGCCGATCCGCTGCATCGAGGGGATCGACATCGCGCACCTTCGCGGCGGCGAGACGGTCGGATCCAAGGTCTGCTTCGTGGACGGCCGGCCGTTCAGGAACGAGTATCGCCGATACCGCATCACCAGCCTCCAGGACCGCGGCGCCGGTGGCAACGACGACTACGCCTCCATCCGCGAGGTTGTCTCGCGCCGATACCGCGACGCCGGCCAGGGCGACGAACTCTACCCCGACGTCATCCTGATCGACGGCGGGCTCGGTCAACTCCACGCGGCCCAGTCGGCCTTCGAGCAGCTCGACGTCAGGCCGCCCATGGTGATCTCGCTGGCAAAGAAACAGGAGTTGCTCTACGTGCAGGAGCGCACCGAGCCGATCCGGCTGGGTCGCGAGAACCTCGGCCTGCGACTCTGCCAGCAGATCCGCGACGAGGCCCACCGCTTCGCCCAGCACTACCACCACATCCTCCGCCGAAAGAAGACGCTCGGCGAAGACTGACGAGAGCCGGCGGTTCTCCGAACAGAGCCCCCGGCGCAAGCCGGCGGGTTCCGTTCGAGTTGCGCGCTCAGACCGAGCCCCCGACGGCAGTCGGGCGGTCTCTTCACGAGGCGCGCGTTGCGCGCATGGACCCCCTGCTCCCGCAGGGGGCTCTGTTTGAGCGCGATTGCGCTAATGCTCCTCCAGCGCCGCCTGGTAGCGTTTCATCACGTTGCCCCGCGTGACCATGCAGATGGGCGTGCCGTCCGCCGCGACCAGGCACAGGCTGGCCACGTCCTGCTTGGCAAACTTGTCCATGACCGTGTCCAGCATCTCGTCCGGGCTGAGCGTGGGCAGCCCGGAGTTGAGCAGCTCCGCCACCAGCAGCAGCGGGATGGCCTCGCGGTCGATCAGCGCCGTGCGCATCTCCGCGCCCGTCACCATGCCCATGTAAATGCCCTCCTGATCGACGACGACAAAGTCCGGCACGTTGTAGTTCGCGTGCAGTGTGATCAGCTTGCTGAGCGGGTCGGCGGCGTAGACGGGCTCTGACGGCAAGGGTGTCTGGCGCACCGTCGTCACCGGGATCTTGCGCAGCACCGTCAAGTCGCGCCCCGTGCCGATCATCAGCCCCGCCTGCCGCAGCTTCATGGTATAGATCGAATCGTGCATCCACGCACGCGCCAGGATGGTCGAGACCATCGACGCCAGCATGACCGGCAGCAGGATCAACGGCTCGTGCGTGAGTTCCAGCAGAATCAGAATCGCGGTGAGCGGCGCGAAGGTCGTCCCCGAAACGACCGCAGCCATGCCGACCAGCGCAAACGAGGCCGGGTTGTTTCCACCGGGAAGCCCCAGCGACCTGAGCAGGATGCCAAACGCAGCGCCCGCCGCGGCGCCCATAAACAGGCTGGGCGCAAACACGCCGCCCGAGCCGCCCGACGCGAGTGTCGCCGTCGTCCCCAGCGCCTTGAACACACACAGAATCGCCAGCACCCACACCACCATGGGCACCGCAGCGCCCGCATTCTCGCCGTACGAACTCGGATCCAGAAGCGTCAGGATCGTTGCGTACCCGTTCCCGAAAAAGCTCGGCACGTGCTGGGTGGAACCGGCCGACTGTGCGATCAAGACATATCCAACGCCGAGCACGCCCAGCATCGCCGCACCCGTCACCGGCTTGATGATCGGGTGCAAACGTACCTTCTCGTAGATATTTTCGCTCCGGTGCAGCAGCTTGGTGAACCCCACCGCAATCAGGGCGCACAGCACACCCAGCACCACAAAGCTCGGAAGCTCGACAAACGTGAATGTGTAATTCTCGCCCGCGTTGAACGCGAAGAGCGCCCGATCGACCTTCTCACCCGCGTCGCCGCCTGTCCACTCCTGCTGTAGTGCGTGCGTCGCGGTTGCGGAAAACACACTGGCGATCACGATCGGCGTGAACGTCCGCATCGAAAAATCGCGCAGCAGAATCTCGAGCACGAAGAACACGCCCGCGATGGGCGCGTTGAACACCGACGCGATTCCCGCCGCGGCGCCGCAGCCCACCAGCGTCGGCCAATGACTCCTGGGCACACGAAACCGACGCCCCATCGCCGAGCCGATAGTCGAACCGATCTGAACGATCGGCCCCTCCGCACCCGCCGACCCACCGGTCCCAACGGTGCAGATCGAGGCCATGACCTTGACGATGCCGACCTTGGTCGGGATTTTTCCGCTGCGGCGGATGATCGCGTGCATCACCTGGGGCACGCCATGCCCCCGCGCCGCCGGGGCGAAGTTGTGCACCAGAATCCCCGTCACCAGCGCCCCCGCCATCGGGATGAACCCGAGCATCCACAGCGGCAACTGCCCCTGTCGCTCGCTCGTCCACTCATCGACCCACTGCAGCGCGTGCATGAACCCGAACGCACCGAGCGCCGTGAGCAGCCCGATCGCCGCTCCCAGCACGATCAGGTACCAGTGGTGCTCGAAGCCCAGGCGCGTCGTCAAGCGTTTCAGGAGTGACGCGATCGGTTCAATCATGGTCACAACGCAGCCGCCGATGGCACGGTCCATCGACGGCGAGGAGGCAGACTATAGAGCGGTTTCAATCAACGCGCCTCGTCCGCATCTGAACAGACGCCGAGTCTGAGCCCGCCGCGGGCGAAGGCTCGGATCACGCGCGAATAGAGGTCGTCGGAGATATCCGAGCCTTCGCGGACTCAGACTCGGCGTCCCGCACTCGTCTCGACGCGACATCTGATCCGCGAACGGTCTCTACAGACCAGCCCGTGAATGGTCAGGCGACCGATTCCAGCGTCGCCGGCTTCGCGCCCGAGCCCTTCGGGTCGTCCATCACCAGCTCATCGACTTTGGGCGCATTCGGCAGCGGCTTGCCCTTGGCATCGGTCAGCGCTCGCCCGTCCAGAGTCCTGATGATCGGGATCGGGTTCGCCTTTTCGTGAGCCGCGAGCGTTTTCTCGAGCGTAGCCAGCTCCTTGCCCTTAATTTCCTTCCACTTGCCCCGGCCCCGGCACTTGGGGAATCGGCTGCACCCCAGCCAGGGCCCGCGCGCGCCGTTTCGCAGATTGAGGGGCGATTCACACGTCGGGCAGGGCAAGTCCGTCAATACCGGCGGCTGCGACGGCGCGTTCACCTGGCCCGTCTTCCCGATGTTCAGGATGAGCCCCTCGCTCGAATCCACGCCCGCGGGCAGATCCGTCGCCAGGAACGGCCCGAAACGCCCGGTCTTGCGCACCATGGGCCTGCCGGTCTTCGGGCACGCCACGTTCACAAACTCCGCCCGCTGAGGCCGACCCTGACGATCGATCGGGCAGGCGTAGTTGCAATCGGGATACGTCGAGCACGACAGAAACCGGCCGTTCTTGCCAAACCGGTACACCATGTCCGAGTCGCACTTCTCGCACCGATACTCCTTGGGCGCGGGCTGGATCTCCGCCTTGGCGTGCTGGAGCTCTTCGTGCGCTCGCGCCAGGCTCTCGCTGAACCGCTCGTAGAACCCGCTCAGCATCTCGGTCCAGTCGAGGTGGTCTTCCTCGATCTGATCGAGCTTGCGCTCCATGTCCCGCGTGTACCCGATGTTCATCAGTATCGGAAACGCCTCCACCAGCTTGTCCGTCACCACCTCGCCCAGGTCCGTCGCGTAGAAGCGACGCTGCAACTGCTCGACGTACTTGCGGTCCTGGATCTTCTGGATGATGTCCGCATAGGTCGAGGGCCGACCGATCCCCTCCGATTCGAGCGTCTTGATCAGCGACGCTTCGGAATACCTTGGCGGGGGCGAGGTGAACTTCTGCTCCGTGCCCGCCGCGAACGGGCTGAGCGCCTGCTGCTCCTTGAGCGTCGGCAGCGTCGCCTCGTCGCTCGGCGGCACGCCAGACGCCCTGTAGAACCCGTCGAAAACCAGCACGCGCCCCGTCGCCTTGAACGTGCAGGGTCGGCCCGCGTCCGTGCCGCCGACGATCTTGACCGCGGTCGAGTCCCACAACGCGGGCATCATCTGACACGCGACGAAACGCTCCCAGATGATCGTGTACAGCCTGAGTTGGTCCGGCGCCAGCGCCCGCTTGACCCGCTCGGGCGGATACGCCAAAGACGCCGGCCGGATCGCCTCGTGCGCCTCCTGCGCCGCCTTGTTCGACGAACTGTAGAAGTTGGGCTTGTCCGGCAGATACTCGTCGCCATACGTCTCGGGGATGTACGTGCGCACCGCACGCAGCGCTTCGCCCGCGATCGTCGTTGAATCGGTACGCATGTAGGTGATCAGTCCCACCGGCCCCTCGCCCGGAATCTCGACACCCTCATACAGCGACTGCGCCGTCCGCATCGTCCGACGGGCGTTGAACCCCAGACGCGACGACGCGGCCTGCTGCAGGGTCGATGTGATGAACGGTGCCGGCGGACGCACCGTCGTGCGCTTGGTCACGATCGACTCAACTTTGTAAGGCGTCGCGGGGTCGATCTCGCCCGTGACCGTCCGTGTCCATTTCGCCGGTCCCTTGCCCGAGTCGTTCGGCTCACTCGTCGTCTCGATCTTTGTGAGTCCAGCGAGGGCGGCGATCTTGCTCACGCCGGGCGTCAGGTCGGCGATCTCGTCCGCTACCTTGCCGTCCTTTGACCGGCCAAACTGCCCGATGTCGAACGACTCGTCCCCGACCTCGACCAACTCCGCCCGCAGCGCATGGTGCCTGCCGAGAAACGCATTCCGCTTCTTGATCGTCGGCCCGGCGCCCTTGTCGTCCGTTGTGGCGAGAAAGTCCTGCCATTTCGGACCCAGGGTCTTCGCGTCCGCCTCGCTCAGGGCGAAGTGGGCGTCGATCACCCAGTATTCGTCCGGCACAAAGGCCTGGATCTCGCGCTCCCGCTCCACCACCAGCCGCAGCGCCACCGACTGCACACGCCCGGCGCTGAGCCCCGGGGCAACCTTCTTCCACAGCAGCGGCGAGACCTGGTACCCCACGATCCGGTCCAGAATCCGCCTCGCCTGCTGGGCGTTGACCTTGTCCTCGTCGATCACGTGCGGGTGCTCAAACGCCTTGCGGATTTCAGCCTTGGTGATCGCGGGAAAAATCACGCGCTTGGCGTGCTCGTTGGGGATGCCCAGCTCCTGCGCCAGGTGCCAGGCGATCGCCTCGCCCTCCCGGTCAAGGTCCGTCGCGAACCAGACCTCGCACCCGCTGGCGATGGACTCCTTGGCCGCCCGTTTCAGCTCGGCGACCACCTTCTCCTTGCCCGCGACAACCTCGTACGTGGGCCGAAAGCCGTTCTCCAGGTCCACGCCCGGCACCGGGTTCTTGACACCCTTGGGGTTCTTGCTCGGCAGATCCCGCACATGCCCGATGCTGGCGACCACGAGATAGTCCGGCCCGAGGTAGCGGTTGATGGTCTTGGCCTTGGACGGCGATTCCACGATGACCAGGTGCCTGCCCGTGCCCGCCCCGGCCTTGAGCCCAAGCCCCCGGCCGCGCGATGTTGATCGCCCGCCCGTCGGCTTCCCTGTTGTGCTCGAAGGCTTCTTTTTGGAGGCTTTCTTGGCCATCTGCATGTTCCCCGGCTTCCGGCGGCCGATACGGCGAGATCCACTATCGGTCTCGCGGGGCCCTGACTATCGGGCGATCCCCAGCGCGGCGGCGCGGCCTGAGGAAATCGCCAGCCCGGACGATTGTCAAGCAGTTTTTTCCCTCAGCCACACTTGTTTGGGTAATAACCCCTGGTTTCGCACTATCGCCGATGAATGTTTGCATGTTGTTTGGGTCTATCCATCGGCATTTCCAACCAGGCCCAGCCCGTCGAGCACGATGTCCACCCAGCCCTCGCTCGGCTCGGCCGAGGCCTCGATCCAGACCGACCCGGGCGTCCGCCGCAGCCGACGCAGCCACGTCCGCTGGTTCTTCCCGAATCGCCGCGTCTCGACTTTGATCCGCTCGATCGCCTCCTCCAGCGTGCACTCGCCCCGGAAGTGGGCCGAGAGCTGCTTGTACCCGAGCGCATCGCGGGCGGTCGGGCCCAGCCGATCCGCCTCCCACAGCCGCCGCGCCTCCGCCACCAGCCCGCGTTCGATCATGGTCCCGACCCGGGCGTTGATCCGGCGATTGATCGCCTCGGTCGGCCAATCCAGCCCCACCAGCACGCAGTCGCGCCGCGCAATTCCCGTGTCCCACTGCTTCTGCAGCGCGCTGATGGGCCGACCGGTCAGACGATGGATCTCGATCGCCCGGATCGTCCGCCGATGATCGTTCCGATGGATGCGCTCAGCCGCCTCGGGATCGACCCGCTCCAGCTCCGCGCGTCGCTCGATCGGATCCATCGCCTCCAGCTCCGCCCGAAGCCCGGGGTCCGGGTCCGGCCCCTCGAACAGCCCTTCGAGAAACGCCTTGACGTACAGGTGCGTCCCACCGACCACGATCGGGATCTTCTCGCGATCCCGGATCTCCTGGATCGCAGCCTCGGCCCGTGTGAGCCAATCCGAGACGCTGAAACGCTCGGTCGGCTCGATGAGATCGATCAGATGATGGACGACGCCCCGTTGCTCCGCGCGGGTCGGCTTGGCTGAACCGATGTCCAGCCCCCGGTACACCTGCACGGAATCGCACGAGACGATCTCGCCGCGTCCGAGCCCCAGCCGCTCGAACTCGAGCGCCAGCCGCACCGCCAGCCCCGACTTGCCGCCCGCCGTCGGGCCGACGATGACGGGGAGCCTCACCTGTGCGCACGCCTCAGCCACACCGCGAGTGTACGAGCGCACCCACCCCATGCGCCTCCCTGACGAGCCGCGACCGGCAGGGAGCGGTCCCCGCGCGCCCGCACGTCCTCCGATCAGTTGTCACGTCGAGATGTATCTCGGACGCCGAGTCTGAGCGGAGCGAAGGCTCGGATATCTCCGATGACCAGCGCGATCCGAGCCTTCGCCCGCAGCGGGCTCAGACTCGGCGTCAGCGGGCTCTGACTCGGCGTCTCGCGCGCGCTACCGCCGGCGCTTCGCGATCCGCGAGCCCTCCCGCACCACGCGGCGCTGGATCTCGAGCATGGTGATCTCGGCCCGGATGGACTCGGGGGCGAACCCTGTCCGCGACGAAAGCTCATCCATCGTCATCGGGATATCGAGCGTGTCCAGGATCGTTCGCTGCGCCGCCGTGAGCGACCCCACGCCTCGGTCCTCGCCGCGATCGGGCTCCTTGACCTCGAACAGCTGATTGGCCCCGACGTAGCGCGACTCGTGCGTGCCCTGGAAGCAATGCCGCGCCGGCGTCTCCAGCAGCTCGATCACGTCCGCCGGGTCGGTGACCAGGGCGGCTCCGCCCTTCTTGATGAGGTCGAGCGAGCCCTCGCTGGCCCTCGAATCCACGCGCCCGGGCAGGGCCATCACCTCCCGGCCGTGGTCCTCCGCCGCGATCCGCGCCGTGATCAGCGACCCCGATCGCTTGCCCGCCTCGACCACGATCGTGCCATTCTCGATCACTTCGTCTCCGCGCATCGTGATCAACCGGGCACCGGTGAACGCGATGGATCCGGTGGGCACGTCGGCGGTCACGGAAAAGCCGATTGGTTTCCCTTCGGCGACCGGTTCGGGGAGTTCCTCCGGAGCCCCGTCGACAAACGCGAACGCCTCGCTCAGATCGCGCTGGTAAAGCTCCGCGCCGAGCGACCAGTAGAGCGTCTTCGAGTCGCCAGACCAGTGCAGGTGGTTGCCC
>JADFGU010000078.1 GCA_022567535.1 Planctomycetota bacterium
GTTGGTGGGGATGTAGGCGGAGACGTCGCCTGCCTGAGTCTCGATGATGGGCAGGGCGGTCAGGGAGCCGCCCCCGTGGGCGTCATCCATCCTGGCCGCCCGCTCCAGGAGCCGGCTATGAAGGTAGAAGACGTCGCCGGGGTACGCCTCGCGGCCGGGCGGTCGGCGGAGCAGGAGCGAGAGCTGTCGATAGGCGACGGCCTGCTTGGAGAGATCGTCATAGATGCACAGGGCGTGCTTGGGCGACTTGCCCTCCTTGCCCAGGTGCATGAAGTATTCGCCCATGGCGCAGCCGGTGTAGGGCGCGATGTATTGCATGGGGGCGGGGGTCGAGCTGGCGGCGGTGACGACGATGGTGTACTCCATGGCGCCGTGCTTTCGCAGCGTCTGAACCACGCCCGCAACCGTGGACTCCTTCTGACCGATGGCGACATAGATGCAGACGACAGCCTGCTCGGTGTCCCAGTACTGCTTCTGGTTGATGATGGCGTCGATGGCGATGGCGGTCTTGCCGGTCTTGCGGTCGCCGATGATGAGCTCACGCTGGCCTCGGCCGATGGGGATCATCGAGTCGATGGCCTTGATGCCGGTCTGGAGCGGCTCGAACACGGGCTGGCGCTCGGCGATGCCCGGGGCGATGATGTCGACCTTGCGGAAATGTTTGGTATCAATAGCGGGCCCGTCGTCGAGCGGGCGACCCAGCGAATCGACGACGCGCCCGAGCAGGGCTTCGCCCACGGGGACTTCGAGCAGGCGTCCGGTGGCCTTGACCAGGTCGCCCTCCTTGACCGCCAGGTAGTCGCCGTAGATCACCGAGCCGACGGTGTCCTGCTCGAGGTTGAAGACCTGGCCCATGACGGCGCCGTCGTCGGTCTGGAACTCGAGCAGCTCGCCGGCCATGGCGTTGGACAGGCCGTAGATCTGCGCGATCCCGTCGCCGACCGCGACCACGCGTCCGACCTCGGAGACCTCGAGTTCGGCGGCGTAGCGATCGATTTCCTGCTTGATGACGCTGGCGATTTCATCGGTTCGGATCTTCAATTTCGGGTCCTCGGGGAGGGTGAGACTGCTGCGTATAGGGCGGGCCGGGATCCCCATCGCCTCCCCCCCGATCCAGCCCGGGGCCCGGCGAGGAGGGCCCCAAGCCTAGCTTTCCAAGCCGCCGAAGTCTCGTGCCGCGGTGGGAGAAACGAGCGACTCAAGCGCCCGACGGCGCCGTGTCTTCGTCGTCAGGACCGCCCTGCTCGACGGGGGTGATGGTGAGATCGACCGGGAGGCTCTCGACGATCTCGCCGGCGATCTCGAACTGAAGCTGGGTGTCGAGCAGGGAGAAGACGGCACTGCCGCGCTCGACCCGCTGGTCGAGCTGGTCCTGCGTCAACTGGACGAGGGCGCGGATGATGAGCTGGGGTGGGACAGCGTTGATCCGCTGGATGAGATCGGTCGGGCCGATGACCTTGACGTCGCGCAGGAAGTCGTCGCCGCCGGAGCTGACCTCGACGTTCCATCGGCCGACCTGATTGTCCGGCAAAATGACGTAGAAGAAGACCGTGGACAGGACGGTCTCGGCCCGCGGGTCGCGGATCGTCACCAGGAGTGTGATCGCGGCGGGCTCGATCTCGAGGAACGGCGCGTCCTGCAGGAGAACAGGCGTCTGGATGGGAACCGACGGGAGGGTGTGCTGGACGCCGGTATCGAGGTTTTCAACGCGGGCCATGTCCAGCCGTACGAACAGCGACGTGATGCCCGCCCGGGCCGACTCCCAGATCGAGCGTGGCAGGACGAGTTCGGCGTTCGCGGCACGGGTCTCGATGTCCATGCCGGGCAGGTCGGGCGCGTCGATGTGGAGCGAGGCGCGGTGGATCGTGTCGAGCTGGAGCTGGACGGTGGGTGGATCGACCTCGACGGACAGGCCGGCCTCTCGAAACAGCGGGTGCTCTTCGAGGACGGCGGCCAGCGCGACGACGTGTCGGCCGGGCTCGACGGGGAAGGCGGGGCTTGCGGTGAGGTCGATGGCCTCGATGAGATCGGCGCGGAATCGATCGAGTGCGGCGGCGGAGCCCTCGACGACCAGCGAGACCTGGAAGCTGGGTCCGTCAAGCCCGGGGAGCCACATCACCGGCGAACCCTGTGCCGTGGACGGCGGCTCGGGCACGCGGAGCATCACGGCGGGAAACGTGCGCGTCTGGATGCTCTGCGAGTCGGCGTAGGTCCAGATGAGGACGGCGCAGAGGGTGACGACGATGAGGGTTTTGAATCGGTCGCTCATGGGATAGGGGCCTTGGGGTCCTGCAATTCTTCGGCGGCGGTGGCGTCGCCCTCGACGGGGAGTTCGCGTCGCAGGCGTTGGCGCAGACGATCCGCCAGTTCGTCGGGGCCGATCGGGTCGGACAGGCGGCCTCGCTCGGCGATGCGGATGAGCCCGGACTCCTCCGCGACCACGACCACCAGTGCGTCGCACTCGCGTGTGATGCCGACCGCGGCACGGTGGCGGGCGCCCAGGCTGCGATCAGCCATGTCCAGCGGATCGGCCATAGGCAGTTGAACGCCTGCGGCGTGCACCACTCGGCCCCTGATCAGCACCGCCAGGTCGTGCAGCGCCGTGCCGGGGAAGAAGATCGACTGGATGAGTCGTGCGGAGACGACGGCGTCGATCCGGGTGCCGCCCTCGGTCAGCCCCGACAGCCCGATCGACCGCTCGATGACGATGATGGCGCCGAAGCGGGACTTGCTGAGGTATCGGCACGAGTCGGAGATGGCCTCGACGACCTGGGCGATCTCCGAGGGCGTGGAGCGGAAGAAGAAAGTGGCCTCGCCGACACGGATGGCGGCGCGTCGAAGCTCGGGCTGGAAGATCACGACCAGCGCCAGCGCCAGGATGCCGAGGAAACGGTCGATGAGGTACGCCAGGCGCTGGAACGTCTCGGCCCCGCCGAGGATCCACCCGCCCACGGACAGGACCAGGACGATGAGCAGGATTCCCTTGAGGGCGCCCGCGGCCCGCGTGTCTCGGACGAAGCGGAGCACGAGATAGACCGTGCCCCAGATCACCGCCAACTCGATCAGGACGACATGGACAGGGTACGAGTCGAGGCGTCGCAGCAGGTCATTGAGCCGGGTGAGGAGGTCCAAGGTGTCCGTCCTGATCGCTTCGCAAGTGCGTTGGGCGGGCCGACGCGGGCGGCCCGGCAAGAGTGTATCGGCCGCCGCCGCACCGTGCCCGCAGGGGTATTGTGTTCCCACACCCATGGGCGTCAAAGTGGTGAAGTTCGAGCCGACCCCGAACCCCAACGCGGTGAAGTGCCTGCTGGACGGACCGCTGCCGGGTGGGGCCGGGGTGCTGCGATCGTTCCTGAGCGTCCGCGAGGCGGTGGACGACCCGCTCGCGTCGGCGCTGTTCGCGATCAAGGGGGTGACGACGCTGCTCATCTCCGAGCGCTGGATCACCGTGAACAAGGCCCCGGGCGCCGACTTCGAGCCGATCAAGCGTCAGGTCCGCGCCGTGCTGGCGGGGGTGTCGATCCCGTGAGCGATTCGGGCGATGTGGCTGTGGCGCGGGCGCTGACGACGTGGTTCCGTCGCCATGGACGGGTTCTGCCGTGGCGCGTGAGGGGGCGCAGCTCGCGCCGGGACGGGTACCGCACGCTGGTGAGCGAACTGATGCTGCAGCAGACGCAGGTGTCGCGGGTGCTGGCGCACTACGAGGCGTTCGTGGCGCGGTTTCCCGACGTGCGGACGCTGGCGCATGCCCGCGAGCAGAGCGTGCTGGCGGCGTGGTCCGGGCTCGGGTACTACCGGCGGGCGAAGCATCTGCACGGAGCCGCGAAGATGATCCACCACGAGCATCAGGGCCGAGTGCCGTGCGATGTCGCGAGCCTGGGCCGCCTGCCCGGCGTGGGGGCGTACACGGCCGGGGCGGTGGCGTCGCTGGCGTTCGATCGGCCCGAGGCGATCGTGGACGGGAACGTGTCGCGCGTGCTGCAGCGGCTGAACGGTCGGCGGGAGTCCGCGGCCGACGCCGGCGCCTGGGCCTGGGCCGCCGCGGACGCGCTGGTTCGCTCGGCATGCGCGGTCGGGCTGAGCCCGGGCGATCTGAACGAGGCGTTGATGGAGCTGGGCGCGACGGTGTGCACGCCTCGCGGCCCGCGGTGCGGCGCGTGCCCGGTGCGCGATCGGTGCGTCGCGCGTGCCAGCGGCTCGCAAGAGGACATCCCGCTGCCGAAACCAACGAGCCCGCGCCGACGCCTGCACTGCGCGTCGGTGGTGGCAGTCGATGGCCGAGGGCGCGTCCTGATCGAACAACGCGGGCCGGACGGGCTCTGGGCCGACATGTGGCAGGCCCCCACGCTCGAACGCCTCGATCGGCCGCCGACGCGGTCTGAGCTGGCGGAGTACGTGCTCGGCCGAGCCGCTGATGCGGGAATGCTCAGGCGCGCGGGCGGATTCGAGCATCAGACCACGCACCGCCGCGTCCGGTTCGTGGTGTACACGGCCCGAAGCGTCCCGGCCGGCGACGGGCGCGTGCTCAAGTCCAGCCGGGCCCTCTCGGCCATCCCGATCTCCAACGCCCAGCGGAAAGTGCTGGCAATGGCGGGTGTGGGTTGAGCGTGGTGGCGGCTGGGCGAATTGACTGGAGCACAAGTAACCATCGGGCCGGACGTCGGGCTCCAGACGCACCTGCGCGGATGCCCGCGTAAGGATTCAAACAAATCATCCTGACACGCTATCTGCCGATCAACTTTGTCTCATTCTTGCAATTATCACGTCATCCGAGCGCTACAATCTGTTGTCAGCGACTTTGTGGACGAGTAATGCCGGTACCTTGAGGAGTCCGCCTTGCCTGTTGGAGTAAACTGCATCTACTGCGGTGGGTCGACTTCTGGCGTGCGGAGAGGGGAACACGTTATTCCTGAAGCATTGGGAGGCACACGAACACTTCGGTGTGTCTGTGGATCATGCAATGGAGAATTCTCAGTATTGGACAAGGAGCTTTGCTCGCGGTCGCCACTTTCCATAGTTGTGCAGCAGGAACTCGGCACCGAGTCTGCCATGCTCTGGGACTATAACGAAGAGTACGGTATCGCACTTGAGGCAAGAATCCTGCGTGGATTTCTGGCGCCCGTGCTGTGGCCTCAGCTTGTCTTACTGGGCCCAAAAACCTTGTTTCTGTTCGATCAAGAGGAGGCCGAAAGCGTTGGATTAGAGGATTACGCGAAAGCGTTCTATAACTTGATTCAGCGATCGACCGAGAAATGGCTGACTCAAAGCAAGGGGATCATATGGGAGAGGATTAGGCAGCCGCCGATCCGAGGGCGTTTCCCTCCACGGTTCTTCAGCCCTCACGAGTATGCCGACTGGAAACGCGGCATGACTTTTATCTGTAGGTATCTTGATCCAATAGAGCGTGAGCAGATTGTCCATGCGGTGCGCCGTTGGAAGCCAGTTATCAGGCGATCAACGAAAGCAACCTCGCTCGGGGTCCTGGATCCAGAAGCCCTTCTTTCATTTCAGCAGGACTTGATTCTGCGTGCTCTGGTGAAGATCGGTCTCAACTTGTTGGCGTATGTTATTTCGCCGACCGATGTGAACAGCACCACGTTCCCCAGCGCAACTAAGTATGCGCGGTGGGGAACAACCGGAATGCCTAATCCCGAGAATAATGGTTTTGTTACCGACCACACTTTATCAGAATCTCATTGCCCGACTGATGCACACAAGTTCGAACTCGTATACTCAAATCAGCTTTGGCGATTGGTGGCAGTGTTCTTCGGAGGTCGCATCGGAATCTGCGTCCGCTTTCCGGGTCCTCAAATTACAGAATACGTCCGCTATGGAATAGTGGCTCCGGTTAAGAGCAAGGACTGGACAGTCGAGAAATCAGAAGTCTATCTGCCATCTCGTCCGATCAGTACGCTCTGGGACGACCTATCAGTCATGATTCCGTCGATGCCAATTCGGTATCGCGGTAGCGAGAAGCGCGTAGAACAACGGCGGCTACGAAAGTAGCGGGCAGAAAAAGTGTCAGGATGAATTGCCCGAGCCCTGGCCGCCAAGAGAATAGTCGGACACCTTCTCATCTCCCCGAAACGACAGGTGCAAACCACTCACCATCCCAACACGCGACAAGGGGTCTGCGATGTCAATCTTTCCCCACCCCATTTCCTATCCCATCCCGAGCGGACCACCAGAACCTCCAGGCTGCCATCTTGGGGCGTGACTCGGCCCGTCACCGTCGATTCCGATCAGGAGCGAGCGACTGCAACGCTGGTTTCCCGGGAGGGAGCGTTGCACTCGTGGTCGGAAGGCTCGGCGATGGAGCCGGGCGAAGGTTGAATGGGAAATGCCGGTTGAGTGTGGTGGCGGTTGCACGAGACGGCGGGAGTGGAGGTGTTGGGCTGGTCGCAGTGCTGCAGACATACCTGCGCGGTCCCGGCGCGCCGGGACGAGGTGTGGCACGCGACGATGACATGGGTTGGATGGTTGTGGTGCGGGAGACGTGCTACCTTTGTGCTGTGGCTGCCGCTGTGAAGCTTCATGTTGTGATCCCGGTGTATAACGAGCAGCCGACGCTCCTGGAGCTGGTGCGGCGGGTGCGGGAAGTCAAGCCGCCCAAGGGCGTGACCCGGCGGCTGGTCATCATCGACGACGGGTCCAGCGACGGGACGGCGTCGATCGTGCGCTCGCTGGGCGACCGCCCGGACGTGCTGGTTGTGCTTCACGAGCGCAACCGGGGCAAGGGAGCGGCGCTTCGCAGCGGGTTCAAGGCGGCGCTGGACGACGGGGCCGACATAGTGCTCATCCAGGACGGCGACCTGGAGTACTGGCCCGAGGACCACGCGGCGATGCTGGCGCCGATCCTGGACGGGCGTGCGGACGTGGTGATCGGCACGCGGTTCAAGGGCCGGACGCACCGGGTGTTGTACTACTGGCACTCGGTGGCCAACATCGGCATCACGCAGCTGTCGAACATGCTCACGAACCTGAACCTGAGCGACATCGAGTGCTGCTTCAAGGCGTTCACGCGCGAGGTGGCGCAGCGCCTCGAGATCCGCGAGGATCGATTCGGGGTCGAGCCGGAGCTGATCGCGAAGGTGGCGCGGATGCGGCTTGAGTCCGAGGGCGGATCGAGACCCGTGCGCATCTTCGAGACCCCCATCAGTTATGCGGGTCGCACCTACGCCGAGGGCAAGAAGATCGGCTGGCGCGACGGCGTGTGGGCCGTCTGGTGCATCATCAGGTACAACCTGCTGCGGTGACGTGGGGCGCGCCCTACCGTAGACGACCCGCACCCCACGGAAGCACGCCATGCCGATCGAAAAAACCACCACGCCCGAAGAGCTGCGCCAGGCGCACAGCGTCGAGGCGATCCGCGAGCGGCTGGCGCAGGGGGTTCGGCACAATTACCTTGGCGACTTCATCTACGGCGCGATCGACGGGGCGGTGACGACGCTGGCGGTGGTCGCGGGCGTGGCGGGCGCGGGGTTGCCCTCGCCCGTGATCATCATCCTGGGCCTGGCGAACCTGGTCGCGGACGGGTTCAGCATGGCGGCGGCGAACTTCCTGGGCACGCGTGCGGAGAACCAGCGGCTGGTCCGTCAGCGGCGGTTCGAGCAGCTCGAGATCCGGCTTCATCCCGAGGGCGAGCGCGAGGAGATCCGTCAGATATTCGCCGCCAAGGGCGTGCGGGGCGAGACGCTGGAGCGCGTGGTCGAGGCGATCACGGCCGACGAGGATCGCTGGCTGGATGTTATGATGACCGAAGAGCACGGGATGTCGCGGGCGAAGCGCAGCGCGCTCAGGGCGGCGTCGGCGACCTTCATCGCGTTCGTCATCGTCGGGGCGGTCCCGCTCATTTCTTTTGTCTCCAACGCACTGGGGGCGACGATCGCGAACCCGTTCGGTGTGTGCGTGGCACTCACGGGCCTGGCGTTCTTCGGCGTCGGAGCCGCGAAGGGTCGCGTCGTGGACCAAAGATGGTGGCTGTCAGGGATCGAGACGCTGGCGGTAGGTGGCGCGGCGGCTTCGATCGCCTATGGCATCGGGGTGGCGCTGCGGGGATTTGTGGGGTAGGGGAGGGCAATGGGCAATGGGCAATGGGCAGTGGGCGAGGGGTTATGGATTGTGGATGAGTGTGGTGCCGAGTGCGGGGAGGTTGACGACGCCCTGGGGTGTGCTCAGGACGATGCAACTGGTGGGTGCGATGTTGAGGATGCTGCCGGTAAAGCGTTTGCCGTCGTACTCGAAGGTGTGGCGTGTGCCGCGGAGCACGTTTCGCCTGCGCCACGCGATGGCGAGGCGTGTGGGGGGCATTGCGAGGGCGTGCTCGAATCTCGGGAGCAAGCGCTGGGCGGCGTCGAGGCGTGAGAAGTGCGAGCCGAGCTGGTTCAGTGAGACGGCTTTGTCGATGAGTTCGTCGGGCCAATCACGAATGGTCTGTGCGACGTTGATGCCGATGCCGACGAGTGCGAGGCAGCCGATGCGTTCGATGAGCACGCCGGCGACCTTTCGCCCGCCTGGCCTGTGATGCTCGACGACATCATTGGGCCACCGCAGTCCGACGGGCCTGGGCTGCCGGATCGCGTGCAGCATCGCCCGGGTATAGACCAGCGCGTGTCGGAGCGGGTCTGCTGGGCGCGACACGCGGAAGAAGAGTGCGTCCTCGACGGTTCGGCAGGCGGCGACGCCGGCTGCGAGTGAGAGCACGCCGTCGTCGAACATCGAGCCGTCGATGGCGAAGGTGACGGCGAGCCCGTGGTCGTTGGTGTCGGCCCATGCCCGGCCGAGTCTGCCTCGCCCGGCGCGCTGGCGGCCGGCGATGAGCATGAGCCCGGGCTGACGGTCGGCCAGTCGTGCGGCGGCGGTCTGTGTGGAATCGGTGTCGGCGACCACCGCGACGCTTCGGATGACGCCCGATTGGCGGGCGATCGAGGCTTGCAGGCGGTCGGCCCATTGGTCCAGCGGCGGATCGGGCGCGGTCATGGGTGGTCCGGGCGCGGTGGTGTGGCGCTGCTGGCCGGCGCGTCGCTGGGAGTGTCGGGGCCGATGTCGAGCCCGAGGTCGATCCACGTGGCGCCGTGGGTGATCGAGCCGCAACTGATGCGTTCGATGCCGGTGGCGGCGACGGCGCCGATGGTGTCGAGCGTGATCCCGCCTGAGGCTTCGAGCGCGAGGTCCGGGTTGTGCCGGTCGCGCAGAACGACGGCGTCGCGGAGCGCGGCGGGGGGCATGTTGTCCAGGAGGATGATGTCGATGAGACCGGGCTCGACCGCCAGAAGGATTGTGAGTTGCTCGAGCGAGTCGGCCTCGACCTCGACGAAGGCGGGCTGTTGGTCGCCGGCGCGTGCGGCCCGTGCGAAGCGGGTGACTGAGTCCTGGAGAGTGTGGGGCGGGATGCCGGCGAGGTGGTT
>JADFGU010000079.1 GCA_022567535.1 Planctomycetota bacterium
TCTCCGGCGAGGCTCCTTCCGGCGGCGAACTCGCATCCTCCTGGGCGACAGTGGATCCGCCGTTGGCGACCGCAGCCCATGGTTGGTCTGCGCGGTCTGAGCCCGATCCGAGAGTCGGCACCCAGTCGGGCAGACCGATGCCGAGCAACGGGGCGCTGGCGACGAACGCCGCGCTCAGGACCGAGACCATCGCCCCGATCGCGAGGATCAACAGCATCGGGCCGCGTCCGCCGCGACGCTTGGGTGTGTTCGGGTCGAGTGCTTCGGGCTGGTCCGGTGTTGCTCGTGCGCGCGTTTGCGTTGGCGCCAGGTGAGGGTGCGTGGCTGCGTGACTTTGCGCAGCGGGAGAGCCGTGCGCGGCGACGAGCGGCTGGTGCGCTTCATCGGGCAGGGCAGCCTCGCCCAGCGCCGACGCGGCGACCACCTCGGCCGTCGCCTCCCCAGGCAGGAGTCGAATCGGCATCAGCCCGAGGTACTGCCGATCCGGCTCAGGATCGAACCCGGCACCGCAACTGGGACATGAAAGGCTGGTCGGCCTCACGGCGACCGCACAGTTGTGGCAGCGGCCGAGCAGGTTGGCAACCGACGGTGTGCGCTTGGCCGGAGTCCAGAACTGCCGCGTGGTCGGCCCGCGCAGAACCGTCGATGGGCGGATCTTCCCGCGCGCCACCATCGCCCGGATCGTCTCGAACGAGCACCCCGGGCGGAAGGGGTGCCCGGTGTCGCGCACCTGCCACGGCCCCATGGCGTTCTGGGTCGCCTGCCGCGACAGATGATCGAACTGCCCGCCGCACGACGTGCACCGCGTGTGGTTCCTCGACACCTGACCGCAGTAGGGGCAGAGGATTGCCCGCGGGACGGGCCTGGGTGTCGCAGTGGCGTCCCTCGGCTCATCCTCGTGTTCGTGTCCTGAAGAACCGGTCATGTGTGTCTCGGTCTGCCGGACCGCCGCGGGCTTGACCCGCCAGCAGGAGTGTGCTGTCATCATTCCATGCCAGCGTACCCAAACCCCGTCGAGCCCGGGCCGCACCGTCTCACCTTTGATACGCGCCGTCGGCTCGGGCGGTTCCTGAAGCCCGGTGCACGATTCGTCCTCGCATTCATTCTCGCCTCGGGTATGTGCTCGTGTCAGACCGCCGCTCCCGCGCCTGTGTCACCGGAATCGTTTCGTGTCGCCAGCGCAGATGGCCCGAGCCTCCCTCGCGCCGCGACCGATCCCGCGCGCACCACTCCGCCGGCCGCCGCGGTCAATGGTCGGCCGATCTCATGGGACACCATCAACCCCGCGTTTCGGGAACTGGCGGGCAACGTCGTGCTGACGGACGCGGTGCTGGACGTGATGCTCAAGGCTGAACTGGAGCGGTCGGGCATCCTCCTCGATGCCGATTATGCACGCCGGGAAACCAGCCGGCTGGTCACGTCGATCGCCGGGGCCGCCGGCATTGCCGAGGAACGTGCCGAGCAGTTGCTCACGGATCTACGCACGGCCCGCGGGCTCGGTCCGACCCGGTTCCGCGCGCTGCTGCGCCGAAACGCCATGCTGCGCGCCCTTGCCCGAAGCCGCATCGAACAGAGCGGTTCTCTGATCACCGACGAGGACGTTCGCCGCAGGTTTGATGTCGTCTACGGCCCCAGGCTTGTGGCGCGGATCATCACCGTGCCGACCCAGCGCCAAGCCGTCGCTGTGCGGGCGATGGTTCTCGATGGCGACGGGGCGATCTCGGACCGGTTCTCCCGCGTGGCAGTCGCGCACTCGACGGACGGGACGGGCCCGCGCGGCGGGTTGCTCGACCCGATCAGCCCGGCGGATCCGGCGTACGAATTGAACGTCCGCCGCGTCATGGCCGCGCTGGAGCCGGGCGAATTGAGCCAGATCATCGCCCTCGAGCAGGGCTTCGCAATTCTGCTGCTGGAGGAGCGGCTGCCCGCGCAGAGCACCGATTTCGAGACGGTCAAGGGCGCACTGCGAGAGGAGCTGGACGCGCGCCAGGAGCGGCTCATCATGGACCGCTTCGCGCGCGAGCTGCTGGATGAGGCGGACGTGACGATCGACGACCCGTCGCTGAAGTGGGCGTGGGACAATCGCTGACCGTGGCGGCGAAGAGCTACATTGAACGGTGGGGGCGGGATTCGAACCCGCGAGAGAGACGAGCCCTCTACCGGTTTTCAAGACCGGCGCCTTCAGCCGCTCGGCCACCCCACCCGGACCGCCTAGTCTAGCCGCCTCGCCCTGCCGCGCACCCGGGCTGAACTCGCCGCGCTCCCTCCCACTACAATCAGTCTGTTGGCCGCCACATTGTCACGGGAGCCCGCGGTGTGACCCACTCGTCCAGGCGACAGTTTCTTGCCGGATCCTGCCGCGTTGGCACGGCTGTCGCATTGGGCCTCGGAGATCGGTGGGCCGAATCGATTGGTCGAATCGCGCGCCTGCTCGACCCGCCGCCGCTGGATCCGTTCGCGAACGGACGCAAGCTGGCGTCGCTGCGGTTCGTGGGCGAGACCGGTCGTCGGCTCGAACGCCGAACCGGGCGCGGATTGTCCGGCCGATACACCATCGACCTGGCCCGCCTGGACGACGACGCGCTTGTGATCCCGCAGGAGCGTTTCTTCATCCGCACCGCGGCTCCCGATCGGCTCGACCTGACCAAGCCGTGGCGCGTCCGTGTCCGCGGGCTCGTCGAGCGCCCCGATGCGATCCCGATCGAACGATTCAATGAGCTGGCTGGACCACGCGGCGTTCACCTGCTCGAATGCTCGGGCAACGTGGGCTCGTTCGGGCTCATGAGCGCAGCCGAGTGGGACGGCGTGCCCGTCACCGAGATCCTCGACACGCTGAAGCCCGCTCGCGACGGGCTGAACGTGCTCGTCTCGGGCTTCGACGATCACTCGGGCCAGTCGCGAGGCTCTCGGCCCGGCGCGAGCTGGGTCTTCACGCGCGGGCAGCTTGAACAGACGGGCACGTTCTTCGCCACCCGCATGAACGGCGAGCAGCTCTCTCGCGACCATGGACAGCCGGTGCGGCTGATCGTCCCGGGCTGGTACGGGTGCACGTGCATCAAGTGGGTGGACGAGATCCGGCTCGTCGGCGACGGGCAGCGGGCGACCTCACAAATGCGCGAGTATGCCCGCAGAACCCACCAGCGCGGCGAGCCGCGCCTGGCGCGCGACTATCGGCCCGCCGAGATCGATCTGGCCGCGATGCCCATCCGCGTCGAAAAATGGCGCGTCGACGGCGGCATTGTGCACCGCGTGGTCGGCATCCTATGGGGAGGGACGAAGACCACCGACGCGCTGACGATCCGCTTCAGCCGCGGTGTCGATGGCGCATTTCAGCGAAATGCCAGGCCAGTTCGCGTTGACCATTGCGAGCACACGACCAACCAGACATGGACGCTCTGGTGGCACGCGTGGAAGCCGACCGCGCCGGGCGAGTACCGCATCACCATGCACATCGACGACCCGTCGATCCGCACCCGCCGCCTCGACCGCGGCTACTACGCCCGCACGGTCGAGATCGATCAGGTGTAGGGGAGACGGACGTTATGGGCGCCCGCCATTATCAACTCAGGGAGCTGATCCACCGCGGCTGAGCCCGCGCTTGCGCTTGGGCCTCTTTTCCCCTTTGCGTGCGCTCTCCCCTGATGCCCGATGCCTGATCCCTGATGCCTTTCTCTATAATTGTTGCAGAAACCGCAGGTCGTTCTCGAACAGCAGGCGGATGTCGGGGATGCCGTACTTGCCCATTGCGAGGCGTTCGATCCCGAAGCCGAAGGCGAAGCCCGTCCACTCTTCCGGGTCGATCCCGCACGCGGTGAGCACAGCCGGATGCACCATGCCGCAGCCGCCAAGCTCGATCCAGTCCGGCTCGTCGCCGGGCTTGAGGGCGATCTTGAGGTCGAACTCGGCGCTGGGTTCGGTGAAGGGGAAGAAGCTCGATCGCAGGCGGACCTGGGCCTCAGGGCCGAAGTACGCTCGCGCGAAATGAAACAGCGTGCTCTTAAGATCCACCATGCTCACGCCGCGATCGATGTAGAGGCCCTCGAGCTGGTGGAACATGAAGTGATGCGTGGCGTCCACGGTGTCCGGGCGGTAGACGCGGCCGGGCGAGATGATCTTGATGGGCGGGCCTGTACCCGCAGCAACCGCCGCATCCATCACGCGGATCTGCACCGTCGAGGTCTGGGATCGCAACATGCGGGGGCGCTCGGTCCTGGCCGGATTATCGACGTAGAAGTTATCGATCGGATCGCGAGCGGGATGATCAGCCGGGATGTTGAGCTTCACGAAGTTGTGCTCGTCATCCTCGAGTTCCGGGCCGGTGGCGACGGCAAAGCCCATGCGCGCGAAGACCTCGACCAGCTCTTCGCGGACGCGCGCGAGGATGTGTCGGCGGCCGACGTGCCGGCTCTCGATGAGTCCGGGCTCGGTCATGTCGATGCGAGGTCGGTGTCCTACCTCGGCATCAAATGACGCGCCCATCTTGACCGAGAAGGCCGCTGACACCTGCTGGAACTTGTCCTCCAGCGCCTTCTTGACCTCGTTCATGCGCTTGCCGACGGCAGGCTTGTCGGCCTTGGCGACCGACTTCATCCGGCCCATCGCGGCCTTGAGCTTACCGCGGGTGCCCAGGTAGGCGATGCGCCATTGTTCGAGTGCGTCTGCATCGGCTGCCGAGGCGAGTTCCGCCAGCCCATCCGACTCGATCGTGTTGAGCGTGTCGAGCATGTGCGGACTATAGCCGGCCGTGTGCGCTCACTTATCGCCGCCTGCGGCCGCCTGCATTCGACGGCCCATGACGATCACGAGCAGCTCCTTGCCGCCGAATCGCCGACGCATGAACAGCGCCTCGTCAGGGCGGATGGTCTCGGAAGCGCTGGCCGAACGCCCTCTCGCGAACGGAAGCCCCCACTCCTGCGCCAGGACCGCGAGGCGACCGTCGGCGTCAAGCGTGTGAAACCGCGCGGCGACGGTCAGCGCGCCCTGGTCCTCCACCGCGGCGACAAGCCCGAGCTTGATCTCCTGTTTTGAAACCACCTGCCCGCTTGAGACAGTGGTGGTCGCCTCGGTCCCGATGATGCACTGCTGACCGGTGAAGGTGGTAACGCCCGGTTGCGTCAGAACCGTCACGAACGGGAGCAGACTGCGCACGGCGGCGAGCCGGTCGGCCGAGATCACGCCCTCGCGCTTCTCGCCTGCCTCGAGCGCGGCCACGAGGTTCTGTCCGGCTTGCGTGGCCGGGTCGAACTCGGCAACAATCACAGAAAACGACACCACCGCTCTCTCAGCGGATGAGTCATCAGTCTGCTCGACCGATGGTGCGTTCGCGAGCCCGGCACCGCCCGATCCCGGACGCACAGCCATGCACGATCGAACGACGACGATCGCCAGGACCGCCGCGACGATCGCCGCCACAACCAGCACGGGCACCCATCGCCTAGCTGATTTCGACATGCTCGGTGTCACATTCATGCCGGACTCCCGCGAGCGACACATCATACTGAATTGAAAACCGGCCCGCTGATCGCCGAGCCGGTCTTGATGGTCACCGTGTCGCCAAGGCATCACTCCTCGCCGGACGTGTCCTCGGCCACATTGGTCGCACCGTCCGCGTCGGCAGAAGGGGTCTCATCGACCGCGGTCGTCACGTTTTCCTTGCGAAGCTTGGCCGCGTAGGCCGTCCGTTTGTCCGCGATGCGGCGGCGTGTGCTGACCCGCCCGCCGATCTCGGGGCCTTCCTCGTTGCCGACGAACTGGAGCACGCACAGTTCGGCGGCGTCGCCGAGGCGGTTGTACCCGAGCTTGATGATCCGCGTGTACCCGCCCGGGCGGTCGGCGAAGCGCGGCGCGACGTTCTCGAAGATGTGCTTGACCAGCCGCGGTGCCTTTCGGAGCTTGCCGTAGCGGTTGCGCTCGACCTCGCTGGAATCGGGCAGGTCGAAGTAGCCCTCCGTGCGCTCGCGGTGCTGCTCGACCTTATCGCGTTCCTGATCGGTTGGGTTCTTGGGCAGGTAGAGCCAGTCGAACGCCCATCGGTCGCCGCCGAACGCCGCGATCACCTGACGCCGCGCGTGCAGATCGCCGCGCTTGGCCTTGGTGATGATCTTCTCGACGAACGGCTGGACGGCCTTGGCCTTGGGGATGGTGGTGGTGATCTGACCGTGCTCGAACAGGCCGGCCGCGAGGTTGCGCAGCATGGCCCGGCGGTGGGCGGTGGTCCGATTCAGTTTGTAGCCGGCTTTGCGGTGGCGCATCGCTCGATTCCTGACTGACCGGGGGTCGCCCGGCCGGTGTGACTCATGCCGGGCATCAAACCGCCTCAATGGGCCTGATGGCGACGCCGTCGGGAAGCTCTATGCCCAGCTCCAGATCGACCTCGATCAGCTTCTTCTTCACCTCCCGCAGCGAGGTTCGACCGAACGAGCGCAGCCGCAGCAGCTCCGGCTCGGTCAGCGAGACCAGCTGCCCGATCGAATCGATCTGGGCAGATTCGAGGCAGTTGCTGGCCCGCACCGACAGATCCAGCATCCCGATGGGCATCTCGAGCTTGCGGATCAACTCCTCGTCAACCCCGGCGGCGGCGGCGGCTTCATCGGACACCTGCTCCTCGCCGAGCTCAAAGAATTGCACGAACGGGTTGAGGTGCTTGCGGAGGATCTTGCCCGCCTCGACCATCGCCATTTCCGGCGAGATCGTCGCGTCGGTCCAGATCTCGAGGATCAGCTTGTCGTAGTTCGTGCGCTGGCCCACACGCGTGTCCTCGACCTTGTACCGCACGCGCTGCACGGGCGAGTAGATCGCGTCGATCGGGATCAGCCCGAGCTCCTGCTCCTCCTCGTCCTGGTACTGCTCGGCGGCGGAGACATACCCGCGGCCGGTGGCCACGTACAACTCCATCTCGAAGCTGACCTCGTCGGTCAGGGTCGCGATGACCAGATCCTTGTTCAGAATGGTCACGGCGGTATCGGCCTCGATCAGGTCGGCGGTCACTTCGCCCGGACCCTTGGCGGCCAGGCGCATCACCTTCGGCTTGTCGCTGTCCAGGCGGACGACGAGGCTTTTGACGTTCAGGACGATGTCCGTCACGTCTTCAAGTACGCCCTTGAGCGAACTGAACTCGTGCTCGGTTCCTTTGATCTTGATTGCGGTGACGGCGGCCCCCTCGAGTGAACTGAGCATCACCCGTCGGAGGCTGTTGCCGATGGTCGTTCCGAACCCGCGCTCGAACGGCTCGATCGTGAACCGGGCGTAGGTGTCGCTTTTGAACTTGGGATCGGCCGAAATAGTGCTGGGCAATTCCAGCCCACGCCAACGAACTCGCATGGTCGTACCTCGCTGCCGGCCAAAGCCTCGTGCTTGCTCCGTCGAAGGCTCTCGGTTCGGGCCGACCTGCCGGCGTGCCGGTCCGACCTTCTTCCCTTCGGCGTCTCCCCAGACCCCCGATGATGAACCTGGTCTTATATCAAACGCGACGTTTCTTCCTGGGTCGGCAGCCGTTGTGCGGCACCGGCGTGTGATCCTCCACCGCCGTGACCCGCAGCCCGGTGCTCACCAGCCCGTTGACCGCCGCCTCGCGCCCGCCGCCGGCGCCCTTGATCTTGACCTCAATCTCCGACATCCCCATCTTGCGGGCCTTGTGCCCGGCCGACTCGCCCGCCCGGGTGGCGGCAAACGGGGTGCTCTTGCGGGCGCCCTTGAACCCGATCGTCCCGGCCGAATCCCAGGCGAGCGTCTCGCCGTTGAGGTCCGTGATCGTGACGATGGTATTGTTGTGCGTTGACTTGATGTGCGCAATACCGCGAACAACGTTGCGCCGTACCTTTTTCGCCTTCTTGGCCATGCCTCGCTCCTGTCGGCTCCACTCTCCCATTCAGGGCGGGTGCCTCGCGATTCTGTTGGTTCCATTCGCCGCTCGTGCAAGCACGACGCGCGGCGGGATTACTTGCCCTTCACGCCCTTCTTGCCCGCCACGGTCTTCTTGCGACCCTTGCGGGTGCGCGCGTTGCAGCGCGTGCGCTGCCCCCGCGTCGGCAGGCCCCGACGATGACGTTCGCCGCGGTATGAACGGATGTCCTTGAGCCTCTGAATATTCTGCCCGGTCTGACGCCGCAGCGCGCCCTCGACGATGTAGTTCTCATCGAGCAACTGGTTGATCTGCGCGACCTGGTGCTCGGACAGCTCGGTGGCCCGCATATCAGGATCGATCTGAGCCTCGGTGAGGATGTCGCGCGCATGCTTGGGCCCGATCCCGTGGATGTACTGAATCGCGTACAAAACTTTCTTGCGCTCGGGGATGTCCACACCTGCGATACGCGGCACGTCGATGCTCCTCGTTCAGCCCTGAACCTGCTTGTGCTTCGGGTCGGCCTTGCAGATGACGCGCACCTTGCCCTTGCGGCGCACGATCTGGCACCGGTTGCAGATCCGTTTCACGCTGGCTCTGACCTTCACTGCCACACCTCGACGTTTGTCCCGAAACCGCCGCCGCCCGGATCCGGCGGGACCGATCACACCCTGATTCCGGCAACACTGATATCCGCCGGGCACCTGCCCCCGGGGGCGAAGGCAATGGTAGCCCTCTTCTGCGCCCGCGTCACTAATCCCGGGCGAGCGATCTGCCGTTCACTCCCGAATCCGTCGCCCGGTTCCGCCCTGGTGCAGAGCACGTGGAGAGGTGGGCATTCACCTGCATCCGCGCCCAATCAACCCGGCGGCGGCGAAGCGATCCCAAATCGCCGACGATGAAGCCGCGCCTCAGATGCGAGGCGTAGTAACGCTGGAAGCGCAGCGGCATCGGACCGCCCAGATCGATGTCGGTGATGCCCTCAGTGAACAGCTCGCCGGTGTAGGTGCTGATCGGCAGCTCCGCGAATGAGCCGGGATCGCCATGTTGGACGCGGCCCTCGTCTCCAACGGGCACGCCCGGGAAGCGGAGGGGAAGGATGCCGTCCGGCCAGTGAATTTCGGTTGCTGGAGAGGCCGGCTTGTAGAGCAACGTGCCGTAGCCGAGGAACGTCTGGAACGCCCCGTAGCTCCCAACAGCGGGAAGCGATGAGGCGACGATGTGGAGAGTAAACGAATCTCCTTTCGCCAAGCTGCACTTCGCAGGGTCGGCAAAGGTTCCGGAGTCAGAGCTGCACGGAGCCGTGAGAGGCACTCCGTCGACTGCGACAATCTCGAGGGACATCGCGCAGCCGCCGCAGAGGGGATCGGGCACGCCCGTGGGCGTTACCGTCGGCGTCGAGGTGGTCGTCGGCGTGGCTGTGTTCGTTGGCGTTGGGCCCTGGTTCACCACGAGCTTTACCGGCCCGAAGACGTTGTTAGCCTCGTTTGTTTCG
>JADFGU010000080.1 GCA_022567535.1 Planctomycetota bacterium
GATGGACGCCGAGGCTGAGCCCGCTACGGGCGAAGCCTCGGATCACAGGCGCCATCGGAGCGATCCGAGCCTTCGCGGACTCAGACTCGGCGTCCTGCCACATCTCGACGAGGCACGTGATCCGCGAACATATGGATCGAGTGACGGACCCGCTACCGCAGCCCATACTCCTTCAGCTTCCGGTACAACGTCCGCTCGCCGATGCCGAGCATCTGGGCCGCCTTTTCGCGGTTTCCGCCCGTCAGGCGCAGCGTCTCGCGGATGGCACGCTTTTCGATCTGCTGCAGCGACGCGCCCGCCAGCGATCCGGACGCGGCGCCCGGCTCGTCGTCGCCCGCCGCCGACGTGATGTCCTCGGGGATATGCCGCACGTCCAGCGTGAGCACCCCGCCCGGGCGTCGGTCATCGCTCATCGCGGTCACCACCATGTTCTGCACCACGTTGAGCAGCTGCCGCACGTTGCCGGGCCACCCGAAGCTCGTCAGCCGCATCATCGCCGCGTCGGTGACATCCGGTGGCTGCTCGCCGGGCATGAGCTGCACCGCGAACCGCTCGACTGCGTGCCGCACGATCCGCGGGATGTCCTCGCGGCGCTCTCGCAACGGCGGCACATGGATGTGCGACCCGTTCACCCGGAAGAACAGATCCTCGCGGAATCTCCCATCCGCGACCATCCGCTTCAGGTCCTGGTTCGTCGCGCTGACCAGCCGCACGTCCGTTTTCCTCGGCTCGTTCGATCCCAGCCGAACCACCTCGCCCGTCTCGATCACGCGCAGCAGCTTGGCCTGCATCGACAGCGGCATGTCGCCGATCTCGTCCATGAAGATCGTCCCGCCGTCGGCGTACTCGAACAGCCCCTGCCGGTCCTTCTCGGCGCCGGTGAACGCGCCGCGGACGTGCCCGAAGAGCTGGTCCTCGAGCAGATTCTCGCTCTCGGACGCGCAGTTGATCGCGACGAAGCGCTTGCCCGCGCGCGGGCTGAGCTTGTGCAACGCGCCGGCGATGAGTTCCTTGCCCGTGCCGCTCTCGCCGGTGACGAGTATCGGAAGGTTGCTCGGCGCCACCGTCCTGACGGCACGAAGGATCTTGCGCATGGGCTCAGAGCCGGCCACGATCCCCTCGAACCCCTCGTGCTGGACGAGCCCCTCGAGCTCGCCGCTCTCGTGCCGCAGCAGCACCGTCTCGGCCGCACGGTTGATGAGACTGCGAAACACCTCGAGGTCGAGCGGCTTCTCGATGAAGTCATAGACGCCGTGCTTGAACGCCGACCGAGCCGTGGGCACGTCGCCGTGCGCGGTCACCATCACCGTCTCGGCCGACCTCTGGAGCGACTTGGCAGCGGCCAGCACAACCAGCCCCGCGTTGGCGCCGTCCATCGCGACCACGGCGACCTCATCATCGGCCCCCTCGACCCCGGCCGTGCCGCCCGAGTTGGACATGCGAAGATCCGTGATGATCACGTCAAACGCCCCGTGCCGGAGCTCGTCCAGTGCCGCTTCGACCGTGTTGACGATCGTGCACACGTGCCCGGGCTTGCGCAGGGCGTCGGCCATGACGTCGGCGTGGTCCGGCTCATCGTCCACGATCAGCACCTGGGCCGCGAGCTTGTTCGGAGTCTCAGCCATCGCGATAAGTGTAGGAGTTGAATGCTCAAACAGAGCCCTCTGCGCCAGCAGGGGGTCCTCGTCGTTCGTGCCCCGCACGCGCATCGTGACCCCCCGCTGGCGCAGAGGGCTCTGTTTCAGCGTCACTCCCACTTCCGAAAGTTGCGCTTCCGATCTCCTCGCGCCAGACGGCACAGGTTGCGATGGCGATGGCGTCGGCCATGTCAGGCGGAGTGGGCAGTTCCGCCAGCCGATACAACTCCTTGACCGCCAGCTGGATCTGCTCCTTGCTCGCGTGCCCGTACCCGGTGACCGCCTTCTTGATTTCGTTGGGCTTGTACTCGACCAGCCGAACGCCCGCCCGGTGCACTGCCAGCAGGATCACCCCGCGCGCGTGCCCCATCGCGATCGCCGTCGCCGGGTGCTTGTAGTGGGCGAACAACCCCTCGACCGCGACAAGGTCGGGGCTGGTCCGGTCGAGCAGCTCGCGCATATCCCCTTCCAGCTCGACCAGCCGACCCGAAATCGACTCGCCCCCCCCACCGCCGAGCCGGAATACCCCCGCCTCGATGAGTTGCGGCTCGTCGCCTCCCGCTCCCTCGACGCACGCGAAGCCGGTGATCTGCAAGCCGGGATCGATGCCGAGCACTCGCACGGGGCGAGTCTAGGGAGTCCTCAGATCCGACGCAGCGCCGAGATTGGTGCAGGACGCCGAGTCTGAGTCCGCGAAGGCTCGGATATCTCCCGATGACCTCTCTACGACACGCGATCCGAGCCTTCGCCCGCAGCGGGCTCAGACTCGGCGTCCGTCGTGAACGAGCCCTGGGCGCGAGCACAGGGTGCTGGGCGTGTCGGACACACGGCACTCTTCGCTCGCGCGAAGGGCTCGTCATCGGACTGGGAGTCCGTTCACGTACGGACGCGGCGCGTTGATCAGAGCCGCCCGGGCCCAAAGTTCTTGAGCCAGTGCACGACCGTCTTGGCCATCGCGTCCATCTCCAGGTTCACCAGATCGCCCACCTTGAGTTCGCCCAGGGTGGTCTGTTCGAGCGTGGTTGGGATGAGCGCGACCTCGAACGAGCCCGCCGCCGGGTCCACCACCGCCAGCGTCAGCGACACTCCCGCGACTGCGACTGACCCCTTCGGGGGCGCGAACTCCATCAGCCCGTCAGGCACCGCGATACGGACGCGATACTCCTGGCCCCGCTCGACCGCCACCACCCGGCCCAGCCCGTCCACATGCCCCTGCACCAGGTGCCCGCCCACGAGGGTTTCGAGCGTCGCGGAAGATTCGAGATTCACCCGCGACCCGACGACGAGCCCGCCCAGCGTGGTCAGCCGGAGCGTTTCGGGCACCACATCGAAGGGGATCTCGCCCTCCCGGCCCGGATGGTCGGCAACCGTCAGGCAGCACCCGCTGACGGCAATAGAATCGCCGGGCTGGGGGCGATGATTCCACCGATGGGCCCGAACCACGAGGCGCAGCCCGCCCCCGATCCGCTCGATGGCGACGACTTCTCCGGTGGTCTGGACCAGTCCAGTGAACATGATGAGGCAACAGATCGGGCCTCGTGAGCGTATGCTGCCGGGAAAGCTCCGTTCCCAGGCTTGACCGTGGGGGTCGCACACTCGATACTGCCCCCCCGGAGCCGAACGGCGTCGTTCGTCGCCGGCGGAGGTTTCTCCCCGTTTGATTCCACCCCTGGAGGTGTCGGCGGATGGTCCATCTACCCCGCTTCAGGTCGCCCTCGGCCGGGCGCACCACCCGCGCCCCCATCTTTTTCATCGCGCTGGCCTCGGCGTTGATCCTGTCCGGGTGCAACTCGCTGCCCAGCGCCTCGGCACCGCCGCCCACGTCGCCCAAGGCGGCCCGGGCTTCCATCTCCATCCCCGACGAGACCTTCTCGCGCCTCGGCTACAAGCGGACGTGGACCGGGTTCGCGGAGGTCGGCCGAAACACCGGCATCCGATTCCTCGAAACCTACGACGACCTCATCATCATCCTGGACAACGCCTCGACCGTCACCGCCCTGGAGGCGCAGACCGGCGCCCGCCGCTGGCGGAACCCGATCGGCACACGGCTGTCCAAGTTCGTCGGCATCGTCCGCTTCCAGGGCCGCGTCGCGGTGTGCAGCGAGACGGAGGTGTTCCTGCTCGATCCGACCACCGGGCAGACGCTCGAACGGCAGCCGTACGCGAAAGTCGTCGGAGCCGCGCCGCTGCAGATCGATTCGCGGCTGGTCTTCGGCACCGGCCTGGGCCGCGTGTTCGCGCACAGCCTGGGCTCAGGGCTCACACTCTGGGAGAACTCGGTGCAGGGCGCGATCGAGACCGCCGGGATTCGCGTCGGCGGGGCTGTCGCATTCGTCTCCATCACCGGCAACATTGTTTTCATCGAACCCACGACCAACTCGCTGCTGGGGCTCGGGCACATCTACGCGGGCAGCAGCGTCCCGCTCGCCTCCAGCAACCGCTTGCTGTTCATCGCCAGCGATGACCAGTCGCTGTACGCGTTCAGCCCGGCCGGCAGGCTCCCGATCTGGCGCGTCCGCACCGAGGCGCCCCTGGCCGACGCCCCGGTGCATCACGCCGGCGTCGTCTACTGCACGATCCCGGGCCGGGGCATGACCGCCTTTGTCGCCGAGACCGGCGACGAACTGTGGGTCGCCCCGGACGTGGGCGGCACCGTCATCGGGATGCACGCGGGGCGACCGGTCGTCTGGGATAGCGCGGTCGTCACGCTCTTGAACAACGACGACGGTTCCGTCCACGCCTCGGTAGAGTTGCCCGGCGTCTCGCGCCTGGTGATGGACGGCTTCACGGACGGCACGCTCTACGCCGCCAGCGACATGGGGCTGGTCATCCGACTCGTCCCGAACTTCTGAGCAAATCCGGGCCCGGCGGCGCGCGGACGGGTCCGAGCGGACCCGTATCATTGCCCGGATGTCCACACCTCCCGCACCGGGCCCCATCATCAGGCGCGCACTCCTCTCGGTCAGCGACAAGGCAGACCTGGTTCCCTTCGCCTCGGCGCTGACGGCGATGGGCGTCGAGATCATCTCGACGGGCGGCACGGCACGGGCGCTCGACGACGCCGGGATCAGCGCCACCCCGATCGACCGCGTCACCGGCTTTCCCGAGATCATGGGCGGGCGGGTCAAGACGCTGCACCCCAAGATCCACGGCGCCCTGCTCGCTCGCCGAGACGATGACGAACACCTCGCCGCCATGCACGAGCACGGCATCGAGCCCATCGATCTCGTCTGCGTGAATCTCTACCCCTTCGAGCGGACCGTCTCTGCTGCAGGCGTCGAGCAAGCCGAGGCGATCGAACAGATCGACATCGGGGGCCCGTCGATGATCCGCTCGGCGGCCAAGAACTTCGCCTTCGTCACGGTCGTCACCAGCACGACGCAGTACGACCGCGTGATCGAGCAGATGAAGAACCACGCGGGCGCCACGACGCTCGAGCTGCGCAGCACGCTCGCCGGGGCCGCGTTCGCCCGCACCTGCGAGTACGACGCGGCGATCGCGTCCTACCTCAGCCGACGTGGTCCCGAGCCGTTCCCCGAGGTGCTCAGTATTCGCTACACCAAGGCGTCGGAACTCCGCTACGGCGAGAACCCGCACCAGGACGCGGCGGTGTACCGCGACCCCGCCTCGACCGGCCCGACCATCGTCAACGCCCGCAAGCTGCACGGCAAAGACCTCAGCTACAACAACATCCTCGACGCCTCCGCTGCGCTGGAGTTGGTAAAGTCGCTCCGCAAGCTGGACGGCACGACCGTCGGCGCGTGCGTCGTCAAGCACACCAACCCGTGCGGCGCCGCCATGGCGCCCTCCTGTCGCGAGGCGATCGACCACGCGCTGGGTGGCGACCCGCTCGCGGCGTACGGCGGCGTCCTCGCGGTCAATCGCGCGATCGAGGACCCCGCCGCCCAACGCCTCTGCGATCAGGGCGTCTTCCTCGAAGTCATCGCCGCGCCCGAGTTCGAGGACAAGGCTCTCTCCAGGCTGCGCGCACGATGGACAAACGTCCGCCTGCTGGCGGTCGGCGATCGGGCCGGTTCGCCCGCGCGCAAGCTCGACTTCCGCTCGGTCCCGGGCGGCATGCTCGTGCAGGACCGCGACGTTGTGACGCCGAATTGCGCACAATGGACACACGCCGCGGGTCCCGCGCCATCGGCCGACCAGCTCGCGACAGCGTCGTTTCTCGTCTGTGTCGCGCGTTCGGTGGCCAGCAACGCGATCGTGATCGGCGGCGCAACCGAGGCCGGGCGTCGTCTGTTCAGCGCCGGCGCCGGCCAGATGGACCGCCTGGCCAGCTCGCGCATCGCCGTCGAGAAGGCGGCCGATCTCGCACGCGGCGCCGTCGCTGCCAGCGACGCCTTCTTCCCGTTCTCGGACGGTCCGGCGCTGCTGGCCGACGCGGGCATCGCCTTGATCGTCCATCCCGGCGGCTCGAAGCGCGATCAGGAAACGCTCGACCTGTGCAACCAGCGAGGCGTGACGTGCATGCTCACCGGCACGCGGCATTTCCGCCACTAAAACCGCTATCCGAACTCGCTTGCAATCCTCCGGGCAATTCGCAACAATACACGCACGCCGACGTTTCGGCCCGAGGTTCGCATGAAGCACAGCCGACGGAAACCGCACCGTGTCGCGGGAGGCACCAGCCCGGACCCAACGGGCAACGGCTATGCCCTCGTGCTCGCGGGCGTCTCGGCCCTGGACTCCAAGGTGCTCGTGCTCAACAAGCTGTACGTCGCCATCCGCGTCATCCCCGCCCGGCGCGCCTTCACGCTGCTGTTCAACGACATCGCCGAGGTCATCCACGTCGACAACGGGCAGTACAGCAACTTCGACTTCAAGAGCTGGGCGGAGATCGGCGAGCTGTACGGCGAGTTCGAGCACGAACGGCACGAGTGGGTCCGCACCGTCAGCTACGAGCTGGCCGTCCCGCGCGTGGTCCGGTTGCTCGGGTACGACCGACTCCCACGCCGACAGGTCAAGCTGAACCGGCGCAACCTGTTCGCGCGCGACCGCAACCTGTGCCAGTACTGCGGCCGTCGCTTCCCGACCGCGGAGCTCTCGATCGACCACGTGACGCCTCGCGCGCAGGGCGGCGGCGACACCTGGGACAACCTCGTGTGCGCCTGCATCCGGTGCAACGCGCACAAGGGTGGGCGCACACCCCGGCAGGCCCACCTCACGCTGATCCGTCCGCCCACGCAGCCCAGGCGCAACCCGGTGATCTCCATCCGTCTCGGGCACGAGAAATACCAGTCGTGGAAAGCCTTCCTCGACGAGGCATACTGGTCGGTCGAACTGGGGTAGGGGACCCAAGCGCCATTCAGACGGTCTTGCTCGCCAGCGCCAGGTGCGGCGGTGCCTGGATTCTCGGATTGTGAACGCCGTTGGCTCAGCTCAGGATGAGCCCTTCTCGAACGGGCGAGTGTCCCGAAACGCCGGCTTTGGTCACGATTGAGCGCTTTGCAACCGACATTCCAAAGACTTTTTTGAGTTCTGGAATGGGTGTACTTTGGCTGGTTCAAGACAAGTCTGGTGTGATTCCATCAACAAACTGCCGCACGTGACCCAGAAGTGGGTTTCGGTGCGATTCGATGGCTTTTCTCTTTCATTGTTTTGCTGTGGGTGACTCCTCTGATGCGTCACACTCGCCGTTCATGAAGACTCCGTGTTCTCACGAACCTATTCGATCCGTTGCAGGAGAAACACAATGCGCAGCATGAAACTGATCGTCGTGGCGGTGGCTCTGGCGGCTCTGATGTGCGGGTGTGCGATGAATGAAGGGAAGAATGTGAGTACAGAATTGCAGATCTGCATGACCTTGATCGCGGTGGATGTATTTCGGCTCACAGACGATGGCCCAACAGGCGACGAGTGGACCTCGCTTTTGGACCACGTACAGTTGCTCAGCAATCTCCCGGAACTAAGCCCGGATGCGCGCAACGCGCTTCAGGTCGCCGTCACCACCGCGCGAGCGGAACTCGAACGAAACGAACCGTTCGAAGACGTCGTCCAAGCGGCAATAACCGCCATTAATGCGGCGCTTGAATTGCAGTTGGCCTCCGCTCAGCCCGACGAGTCCCCGTAAAACCCGTCCGCCTGGGCTGCCAGCGCGAAGTCCTTCTCGGTGATCCCGCCGGCGTCGTGGGTCGCCAGCGTGAGCGTGACCTTGTTGTAGCGGATGAGGATGTCCGGGTGGTGCTGGGAGGTCTCAGCCGCATCCGCCGCCCGGTTCACGAACCGCATCGCCGCGACGAAGTCCTCGAACCGGTACGTCCGCTGGATCGCCTCGCCCACCATCGACCACTCGGGCGTCCGCTCCAGCGAGGCCTTGATCTCCTCTTCCGACAGCTTCGTGATCATCTCGTGCTCCGTCGCCTTCCCCCGGGTCCGCCCGGGCCGACAGTGTACCCTCCGCGAATCCGTGACGCCCACTCCCTGGCATATCACCCGATTGGCCCCCTCCCCCACCGGCGCCCTGCACCTGGGCAACGCCCGCACGTTCCTCATCAACTGGGCGCTGGCCCGCGCGGGCGGCTGGCGCGTGCTGCTCCGCATCGAGGATCTCGACTCCCCACGGGTCAAGCCCGGTGCCGCCGACCGTATCGCCGACACGCTCAATTGGCTCGGGCTGGACTGGGACCACGGGCCGACCTGCCAATCGCACGACCTGGCCCCCTACCGCGACGCGATGCGGGTTCTGGCTGAGCTGGCCCTGGTCTACCCCTGCTCGCTGACCCGCACGGAGGTCGAGCGGGCGGCGTCGGCTCCCCACGCCGACCAGCACGAGACCCGGTTTCCCGAACACCTTCGACCCCCCATTCAGCCGGGCGCGTTCACCGATGAGCGCACGAACTGGCGGTTCGTGGTCCGGGAAGGCGATGTCGGGTTCACAGACGCGTTTCTGGGCCCGCAGAGGCACAGCCCGGCACGAACCGTGGGCGACTTCGTGGTCTGGACCCGGCGAGGCCAGCCCTCGTACCAGCTCGCCGTCGTCGTGGACGACCACCGTCAGGGTGTCACCCAGGTCGTCCGCGGGGCCGATCTGCTCGATTCGACCGCCCGGCAGCTGCTTCTCCAAAGGGCCCTTGGGCTCACCCCCGAGCCGACCTACACCCACCTGCCGCTGGTGGTGGGGCCGGACGGTCGGCGTCTGGCCAAGCGCCACGGCGATACCCGCATCGAGACCTACCGCGATCGGGGCGTCCCGGCCGGGCGGATCATCGCCATGCTGGCGCGCTGGAGCGGGATCAAAGCCGACGAAACAATGACAGCCCGCGATTTCGTCCATGCCTTCGATCTGAGTACCATGTCGCACGACGCGGTGGTGTTCGGTTCGGAGGATGATCGATGGCTCAGAGCCCGTCCCAGTTGAAAATGCGTCGGCGGCTCACGCTGGCGGGGCTCGTGGTCGTGCTCGGGGCATCGATCGCGTTCGCGTTCAAGGTTCCCGGCTGCGAGGGGACAGCGTCGCGACAGACCGAGCGCGTCACGATCGCCGGGCGCGAGTTCCTGCTCGAAATCGCCGCGGACGACACGACCCGCATGCAGGGGCTCTCAGAGCGCGAGCAGATCGCACCCGATGGTGGGATGCTGTTCGTGTTCAGGCGGGCCGCGGTTCGGCAGTTCGTCATGCGGGACTGCTTCGTCGACATCGACATTCTCTATCTCGACCCGCTGGGCACCATCGTGAGAACGCAC